>WJIM01000247.1 GCA_014730285.1 Candidatus Zixiibacteriota bacterium | reverse complement strand
CGAAATAGTGGACTGTCAAACCGACTGCGATGTGTTTGCTTGTATCGATAATCCGCTCATAGAGAACTGCGGTCCGCCTCCTCCGCCCGTTTTTGAGGGCTGCGGCATAATTCTCGATACTCAGGAATGCACGCTCTTTAAGCCGTTTACATGGATCAACGCCTACTTCGTGCTGAGTGATTACGGCGATTTTGTTGACGGCGATTCGGTTTTCGTGTCAGGCATGATCTCAGAATTACCGGATACCCTGGATTGTCCCGGCGATGTCGGATATATTGCGGTTGACTCTATCGTTCCCTGCGATTACAATCCCGACAACCAGTATTCCGGAATCGGGTATCTTGACTATGAGGGTACCTGCCTGGTTTACTACGATCTGTTCGAATACTATACCTCGTATGTGCTTGAAAACTATGGTGATTTTGTGGCCGGAGATACGGTACTTGTAGAAGGTACTGTCGGAGGCTGCGACTTCAACTGCTCTGATACAGCTCTTTGCCTGCTGGACAATACTATCATTCTGGCAAATCTGCCGGACTCAGTTCCCGTCACTATGGGAGTGAAGAAGATTATGGATGTCAGGAGCTACCCCAATCCGTTCAATCCCATCGCGAAAATATCTTTTAACATACCGGTGCAATCCCGGGTCACACTGGATATCTTTAATATCCTTGGACAGAAAGTCGAGACTCTGATTGACGGCGAAATCCGGCAGGGCCAGCAGGAGGAAGTTTGGAACGGCGACCGCTTTGCCAGCGGTATCTATTTCTACAGAATCAAGACCGACTATGATGTCGTAACGAAGAAGATGATATTGAATAAATAGTCCCAACACGCGAGTGTGTATGGTAAGAAGAGGGGAAAGCGAATCATGAATTCGCTTTCCCTTTATTTTTTGGATCTAAGGCACACGCTTCCATTCAATTTTATCGCCTGTCTTTATATCATGGCTGTTGCAAAAACCGGCGTTAACCTCCACAACATATCGGGCGGGGATTGTGGATACGTAGGATTCCTGAGAAAAGGGAACTGTGTGTTCGTGAATAGTTACGATTTTGCCCTCATTATCGGCAAAGATCATATCCAGAGGAAGGATTGTATTTCTCATCCAGAATGAGCGCGGCGCCTCCTCGGGAAAGATAAAGAGCATGCCCTGCAGCGGGTTCAGTTTTTCGCGGTACATCAATCCCAAAGTTATCTCTCCCGGATCATCCGCTATTTCAACATCGATTTCGATTTTCTGAGCACCATCTTCACCAAAGAACACAACCTCACCCTCTTTTTTGAAGTCATATACCGAAGATTCGCTCGACCCTATGTTATTTGACTGTGATTCCTGCTCCGATCCGGAAAAAAGCCTGCTTATCAGGACTGCCGTCACGACCACAATGCCGAATATAAGCCAGATCAGCCGCTGATTTATGCGAGGCTGTGTCTTGATCTGTTTTTTGCTCTGCCCTTTATTTCTCTTTTTCTTTTTGGACATAACCTTACAAGCTTTACTATTCTATTATATGTTATTCGATTATTGCAATCTGGCAACAAGAATGTGGCGATTATTTCAAGGCATCCTTTATTTTATGTGCAATATCAAGCAGATTTGCCAAAAGATTTCTCTCAAGCGGATCGATAGCCACAACCCCGCCCTCAATAGCGCGAGCGATGGATTGGGCGCTTTTGGGATCGAATTGAGGCTGAACAAATATGACCCTGATATTATTTTTGCGGGCTTCATTTATAATCGATTCAATCTGCTTCGGTCCCGGGCTTTTGCCTTCTGTTTCCACCGCAAACTGCTTCAATCCATAAGATTCGGTGAAATAACCGAATGCCGGATGAAATACCATAATCGAGTCACCCTTATATGGTTCCAGAATAGAATCGATTATCTGGTCGATGCTGTCCAGATCGTTAAGAAAATTCTTGAGCTTATGCTCATAGAAATTGCTGTCGGCGGGATTCTGTTTTTTGAACGCATCCGTCATGTTTCTGGCCATAGCAGCTATATTTTCCGGTGATAACCAGACATGCGGGTCATTATGTTCGGAATTTCCGGGCTCACCTAAATCTGAATGATGTGAATGCATATATCTTATTTTGGCGCCTTCGGTTATATCGATTATTTCCGGTCCGCTGCCATCTCCAAGCTTGCGGGTTATCTGTGATTCAAAGGGAAAGCCCAGTTCAAAGTAGTAATCCGCCCGAGAAAGATCAATCATTTGCCTTGGAGTGGGCTCGAATGTATGCGGCGATTCCCCGGGCTGCAAAAGCACCTGACATTGAACCCGATCTCCTCCTATTTCTTCTGCCAGATACGCCAGGGGAGGTATGCCGACAAAGACCCGTATTTTTTCGGCTGCATGCAGGCAGATTGGAAATGAAAGTATGAGAAGAAAGGTTATGAGCTTTTTCATGATTCATGCCCGTATAATTATGTCAATTAGCGCAGGTAATGTAATACAAAGTAATACATTAGTCAATATTATTGCGGATTGAATAAAAATACCGGCGATTCTATTCGAATCGCCGGCCTTAAAAGATCCCCGCACTACATGCCCTTAGGCCACAGGGGACAGCCCCCTTCTAAAAACCTACTCCTGGAGGACCGTGCTTCCCTGTTGACTACAGGACAGTCTTATCGCAGGGTGAATATTAAACCCAGGATAAGCTTTGCAAAATGATCGCGGCCTGCAAATACAGGGCGCAAAAAGCCGGAAGATTAAATCTGCTCCGGCAAATGCATAAAATTTTATGCTGCTGACAGCATTGGTATGGAAGCAGAGTAAGCTTGCTCTGTGGAATTTTAGCTGCTGTCAGCAGCGCTGGTAGCTTATTTTATCTTCTTCCAAATGCAGGAAAGCTTAACTCCCGCAACGAATGCCTTTTGTTACAGCCAGGGGCGAACTCTTCAAAGGTTTTCAAATCCCGATTATTAAAGGATTTTGTCCAATTTGCGGGGCCTTCAGCAAATGAAGTTTGATTCCCCGGTTAATGACCTCCCCTCTCAGCCAGTCTGCCAGGCTTTTCCAAAAAGTCTCATTAAATAGAGTATGGAGAATCAGAAAAAATACAAGAACCTGCATTTTTTTAATGTTTTGCGGGATTTTTTTTAAAGTAGATGTTTAGCAAAGAAAAAAGCCCCGATGTTTATCGGGGCCTTTTCCCTGGATACAGAATTACTCGCAAGGAGTTGGTTTTGGGCCGCCATAATTAAGATAATTTATTAATATCTGATAATCGGCCAAATCAACATCCCCTGAACAATCCAGATCGCCCACATTCGGTAATGGTACCGGCGCCGGCCCATCATCATAAAGATGTTGTTCCATATAGGACATATCGGTATCATTGATTTCGCCGCTATAATCTACATCACCCTTATTTAACTCTGAAACCGCCGCCAAAGCGTCAACACGGCCGTAGCCATAAAGCGAATCATCCGGAACTACAGTTCCCCATTGCAAATCGGTTTCCGCTGCACCCTGAAGGACCTCCTCAACCCGCACGGGATCCAGATTCGGCTCCAGACTAAGCATCAGGGCCATCACGCCAGTAGCCATGGGTGCGGAGAATGAGGTCCCGCTCCAGGTACCCCACTCATAATCCCCGGCCAGCGAGCTGTAGACGTCTTCGCCCGGAGCGCAAATATCTATAAGATCTCCGTAATTGGAGAAATCACTGATAACATCCAGCGTATCAATCGCCGATACGCCCACAACGCCTTTATAATCAGCAGGATACACGGTAACATCACTGCTGTCATTTCCCGGCGCTGCGGCCATAGAAATGTCCGCGTCGAAGGCGGCGCTGATTGCATTCTTAAGAATCGCATTATTTGTGGTCATGCTGAAACTCAAGTTCAGAACATGTGCGGTATCACTCACTGCCCGGTAAATTGCGCTGGCAATATCGAATACATTACCGGAACCATCCTCATCAAATGCCCGGTACGGGATAAGCTTGCATTTGGGGGCAATTCGCATGATTATTCCTGCCACAAAAGTACCGTGACCGTAATAACTGCCGGAATCTTCCGCCGCAGACGTGTCATCATCGACAAAATCATACCCATTATCTTTGAAGACACTATCGAAAAGGGGATGGTCGAAATCGATGCCGTTATCTATAATTGCCACAACCACATTTTCACCCTCAGAAATTTTATGAGCCGAATCAGCCTTGATAGCATCATAACCCGGATGCCCGTAAAAGTTCGGAGGACTGCTTCCCTTCAGCAGAGGCGGATCATTTTGATCCGGAATTACCATATCTACCTGGTCTATTTCAGTAAATTCCATTATATGATTTGCCTCAGCAGTATCGACATTGGAATTGCCGTTTAGTGTAGACAGGGCCTGGCTGACTGTCAGCGAATCGGGGAATGATATCAGGTATGTCATTTTGCCCGGAATTGAGTCGCTTATGGTACCGTTAACGGCCTGTGCGGCTTGCTGGGCGGACTTGCCTGCCCCTATCTTTGCAATCGCCTGCTGGCTGACAAGATCAGTTGCAAAAACCTGCCCTGCAAAAAACAACAAAAGTACCGGTAGAATTACCCATATTACAGCCCTGTTAATCCTTAAAAGATTTGCCATGACCAATAACTCCTTCTAGATACCCAGCAGAATGAATGAGCTCCAAAATGCGGGGTTATCTGTTATGCCCTTGATTTGATAAACTGCATCCAAATAAGCAGAGAATATATTTTTCTTCCTTTTCAGGGAATCATAGAACCGGTCCATAAAAACCATACTGATTTTATCTGTAACCGGCCAGAGCGTAGCCAAAACATATCTGGCTCCTGCCTGGAAGAAAGATTTGGCGAGACTAAAGGAATTGCCTTGATACAGACCCGGGGCTGCAGTCTGGCATCCGGAGAGTGTTATTAGCTCAGCCTGAATGCCCGACTGGAAGAGGTCAAATGGAAAAAACGGCCCGTCACCCATGAGGATCCTGCTGAAAAGAGGATTCTCCGATGAGCGCGAGGCATGGGCGGCGATATGGATAAACCCATCGGCCTTTTTGATTTCATTAAGAAGATTTCTGCTACCAGCTTTTTCATCGATATATACGTGTGCTCTTCTGAATACCTCCTTTATTCGGTTAGCTTCGGTTTCAGTTGACGGCAAAGAGTCGGATGAAATTGCAAATACGGCGTTTCTTCTGTTGCCGAATTTATGATTTGAGGACAGCCCCTGTTTCAGGCTTTCCGGATTCACAGCCAATTTGATTTCGTACTGATCCATCATCAGCCTGCCCCTGCCGTCCCTCAGAGCGCTGAATGGAATCTGTGCGAAACTGCCGTCAGCTATTATGATTAATTGATTTTTATCTGTATGATCTGTAAGCGGTTTGAAGATATGCCGGTATATATAGGAAAGATAGCTTTCGGCTACATGTCCATTGCCCTCATGTTTCAGTCCAAATACGGCGGATTCAAAAACAAAATGAAGTTTTTGAAGGCAGAAGTCCAGATCCGATGATGATATATCGAATTCTATGAATTCGGTCTTTTTGTTATCCGCGACAAAAGCTCCGATATTTGTACCCGAGGAGAAGAAATTAAAAACAACCTCATCAGGCCGCAGACTCTTTTGTAATTCCGCCAAATCAAATTTGCCGTTTTTGCCCTGTATTGCGCGGGGATATAATATGGACCTTATTTTTCTCTCGTTGGACCAGAGCTTTTGCTCCAGAGACGCGTAGGATGCGGGTGCCTGCAAGTGTCTTTGTTCGGAACGCTCCAGATGATTGAGCTTTTTCAGCGCCGCCCTGAGGCTGTTGCGCTGCTCGATTAGATCCTTTGGAATCGAAACTTGTTCCCTGATGCCAAAATCAGCCGCATAGTTGATTGTCTGAAGCGCTTTCAAATTTTCCAAAAAGGAATCATCTATCTTCTTTAGCTTCAAAAGACAATCCACCACCATATTGTAACAGTTATGCTTATCTATGGCAAAAAAGAACCGTATTTCATCGGGATACAATCCATTGAGCATTTTTTCCACTATCGATACCGCCTCACGGAATTTCTCAAGCGCCCCGGAATAGTTTTCCATTCGGTAATAGCATTTGCCCATCATATAGTTGAGATTGTATTTTTGATAGCTGACTAGATTTTTCCTGGAAAGGGAACGGGACATTTTAGAAGCGTTTGCTGTGTCTCCGGACAAAACGAAAGATTTCATAAGCTCAAGTTCCGCATCGATTTTGCGCCTTTTATCTCCGCTCTTTTCAAATTGGTCAATCGCATCGCGAGCAGCTTTTGATGCTCTGGAGTAATATCCACGCTCTGCATTCAGTCTGCCATTGGCGATATTGACCATACCGAGCCAGAGGTTGTTTTGCTCTTTTTCAAACAGATTCCTGGCTTTTCTTAGTTTTATTGACGCCGATTGATAATCTCCCAGTCTTATTCGTGCATCAGCTGCGAAATAACATGCTTTTGACTGTTCATAACGCATCCCTAATTTCCTGAATTCAGGAATAATTTGATCAGAGAGCATTACTGCCGAACTGAACTGATTGAGATGTATATCCATTTCAGCCATGTCAAGCAAAGTAACCATGGCTGTTTTCTTATCGCCCAATTGCCTAAATTTTGAGTATACTTTCTCGAAAAGCTTTATCGCGTCAGTATACCGATCCTGCAGGAAATAGAGGTATGCCAGAGAATAGGTTATCTGATTTTCAGCTATTTCCATATTAAGATTCTTAAAAAATCCCGCGGCCTTCAGATAGAGCGCCTCAGCTTTTTCAAGCTTATTCATATTGGCAAAGATGTTGGCACGATTAAATTCGACAATTCCCGTTTTGAGCTCATCGGAATCGAGAAAGATTTCTCGGGCTTTATCATAATATTTTAGCGCCAGATGATTTTTATCATTGCGATGGTAGATATTGCCGATGTTGTTCATAACATCTGCGGCATCAATCATCAATCCCTTTTTTCTGAAGTAGCGCAGGGATTTTTTACCGGTCTCCAGAGCCTGATCGTACTTCCCCAGGAATTTGTAGACATCAAGCAGGCCTTTTCCAAGGCGCGCAAGCGCCTCCCATTCGCCGGCTTTTTCATGTAATTCGCGGGCACGGAGATAATAGTTTAACGCCTTCTTTGGTTTGCCATCCCAATGGTTATACCTGGCTTTAATAGCGAGAAGACGCGGTTTATACCTGGGAGGAAGATGCCTGAAGATTTTATCCAGCCGCGGTACATATTCGCCCGCCTGTTTCAAATCTTTTTTCAGCAGATCGTTTACACTTATGCTGATCTCTTCAACAAATTCAGCGGGTTCGGATTTGAATTCCGTTTCAATTACTCTTTTTACAGCTCCTTTATCATGGAGCTTTTTGAGCCGTGATAAAGATATCATATTTCAAAATCAGCCATACCGATAATTTTATTTCCTTTATAAACCTTAAGGCTGTACTGATCGGTGGGAACCTTTTCAAAATGAAATACATGGAACTGGTCAGTGCCTGTGGTAAATTTTTCCCTTTTGGATTTTAAGACAACCTTGATCTCCAGCCCTTCCTCCAGCCCGGAAATCTGGCCCAGAATATTGAAGTTTTCCATGGAAACAGGCTGCAGTGATAAAATCAGCTCCAGACCGTTGATTTTGTATTTAATTCGCCGGGAATTTACAGTGGATGAAAACTCCGATCTGATTCCCATTGGAAGTGACAATACGTTTGAATCGTATACGGTTATACCGTAGGGAGGCTGATCTTTTCTTCTGGTCTTTAGAAAATCCTCAAATTGTCGGGACGATAGTTTGAGTGCTGACTTAAATACGTTTTTCCATTCAGCACGCCTGCCTTTTGGTTGTAGACTCTTCAGCAAGGCAAGCATTTCAGCCATCTCCTTGTCTTTTTTCAGACGGGATTTCACTTTCCTGCTCTCCTTTGCACTTAGTTCTCCCCTCAAGAACTTTAGAAGAATGTCTACCGTATCCTCATTTTTGCTCACAATCAGCCTCCCTCAATTAATAGAGTAATAAGGGACAAAAATAATACCAAAAAATCGAATCCCCCGTCAAATAATATTTCACGGAGTTTATCCAGGCATCGCTGACGTTTAGGCCCTATGGACGATTCCGGTATTTTTAGCTTTTTGGAAATCTCTTTGTAAGTGGGTCTGGGAAATGTCTGAAACAGGAGTTTTATCAGCTCAATACACTCTTCCGGTAATTGATCGATGGCCTTACGAATTCTCTCGCGTAGAAGCTTTTCGCTTAATAATTCTTCCGGATTCTTTGGAAGATCCTTATATATGCCATTTTTGATGCTCTCTTCTGAATCCCTGTCCCGTTTTTTTCCCCGCAAAAGGCCCCTTATCTCATTGATTATCATAGTGTGATAATAGCTGAATACTTTTTCAGGCTCATTCAGATTCCTGAGATTCTTCAACAGCAGGTAGTTGCATTGGGCGATAATCTCCAGGGCTTCTTCGCTGGTAAGGCGCATCCTGCCGCAAATTTCGGCGCCAATAGGAATCAGATTCCTCATTAACGCATCCCAGGCATCATTATCACCCATAAGGCATCTCCTTACAAGCTCCCTGATACGATCTTTATCGATATAATCCATATAAAACGAAATGCTTTTTCTGAATAGGTATCCCTGTCAAACTCAGGCTATAGTATCCTGATGATTCCAAATTGTCAATGCAAAAAGAAAGCGAACATGGAAACAAAGGGTCATTTTTTTATTCCAAGTTTCCCCATTCCAATAGTATATAAGATATTACGATGCGGAAAGGCTTATGATTCAAAGCTTTCAGCTTGGAAATGATTAAAACGAAAGCTGCAAACAGGATTCAAATCCTGGGATTTCACGAAATGGAAACTATATTCTATTGAATTTGCTGGTCTTGTGGTTATTCGCTTTTAAGCCGGTTTTCAAATTTTTGCAGTAATTCCCAGGCTGCCTG
>WJIM01000246.1 GCA_014730285.1 Candidatus Zixiibacteriota bacterium | reverse complement strand
CTGAGCTATGTCACTCAGGCGTTTGGCAAATTTACACGAGATTCCCGCAAAGTCAAGCGCTTTTTTTAAAAAAGTTTCATGTACTGCGGGGAATCCCCTTTTCCATATTGTATTACACTTGAATATGCCAAAAAGTTTGCAATTATTCAATATTTTTTTCGGAAAATTGTTCCAAATATTTAACCAATTTCACATTGAAACTTAATCCGAATATCCCTATACACACTTTTCCCCGCCCAAAGGTTCCGGATGCTCGGGGGAATTTTGCAATTTTATGTTTGCATCCAAAATCCTTTTTATTTAATCTTATATACGGAAACCACAAACAAGGGATAGAGAGATGGCAGAATCAATCAAAACCACTACGGCAAAATTCCTTTTTGCCTGTTTAGTTATCGCCCTATTGGGGGCATTTCCGGCATATTTGATGGCCGGTGATGAATGCGAGATTGAATTTACACCGATCCCCGAGGCTAATCCGGACAGCATAAAGCCTCTGATTCAGGGTTCATTCGTAGAAGTGGCGTTGGAAGCCCCTGACGGACAAAGGATTATACAGCCCGGATTTCTGGTCAATGATGACGGAGAGATCATTACCCGCAGAAGCACATATATTAACGCCATAAAAAAGGCAATAACCGGATTAAATGATGATACTCTTGAGGTTATCACCACTATTTCCGAGGATGCTCTGGCCGATATTATAGTGCTTAAAATCGAAGAACCGGATCAGGATGTTGAGCCTTTGGAGCCACGTTTCTTTTTTCCCGATAACGAGGAAATCCTGGCAGTTATAGGCGAGCCCTATTCCGAGCAAAATCAAGCAAGAACAGCAAAGGTTAAGACCCACGGCACTGATCCACTTTACGGCTATATAACCAAGCTCTATGATACTCCGCATGATTCCCTGGGCGGCAAAATGGCTGTCAATTATGAGGGTCGTATGATGGGGATTATCAGGAGTTATAAACAGGACAGCCTGTATGCAAATTACCTTTTCCCGTTATCGGTTGTCCACATCGATGGCGATCATCGAGGTTCGGAATATTTCATAACCAAATTCTCCTCTGGTCTTTCAGATTCGGCCCAACAGGATTTATTCGAAGCGGTGCAATATTTCTGGAGCGATGATTTCGAACAGGCCAGAGATCAAATTACTGATTTGATCCTTAACTATCCCTCAAATCCGATGGTTTTACTCTACAGCGCCTACTGCGATCTTTACAACGGCGATCTTAATGAGGCCATCGGCAAGGCCGATGAGGCCATGCAGCTCGGGCATCAGGTGGCTGAACTTTACTATCTGAAATCTCTGTGCTACGAGCTTATGCTAAAGCCCAAAAAGGCGATGATTGAAATTGATTCCGCGATTGAATTGAACGAAACATTTATGGATGCACGCGCTTTGCGGGGAAGTCTGCATTCCATTATGGGAAACTACGAAAAGGGCAAAGACGATATAGATTATATTCAGGACCATCGCGAAGATAATCCGTTCTGCCTTGCATTCAAGGGATTGATGGAACTTTTTGAATTAGAGAAGGAAAAGGCCTGCCGCCTTTTCAATCGGGCGCTGGAAAGATCGCGGAGCGATCCTCGCATATACTATTACCTTACAGCCTATTATGCCTTCGAAAACGATGATGAGAAAATCGAGAAGGCCCTGAGAAAAGCAATAGAAATAATTCCCGACCAGGGAGAACCTTATTATTATCTTGCAAATTACTTCAAAGCGGAGGATGAAAACGATTCCGCAATCGTCTATTATAAAATGGCTGCCGAAAACTCACCGTATCTTCTCTCTGCCAGTTATGCTCTGGGCCGGATTTATTACGATGAAAAGATGTACGAGGAGGCGATAGAATATTTTGAGAAAGTCGAAGATTATTATCCCGATGATCTGGTCCTGCTTCGCAACCTGGGGGCATGCTATGCCGAACTCGAGAAATTCGACCATGCTCTGATGACATTCAAGAAGGCCCTGAAGGTTGACTCCAAATCTCAGATTACACATTACAATCTGGGACTGGTATATTTGAACAAGGATATGCACAAGTTCGCGGAGGCACATTTTGATACGGCATACGCACTCGGTTACCGCAATAGAAATCTATTCTTCCAGCAGGGCCGCCTTTATCTGGAACAGGGCGACACTGCCAAAGCCAAAGAGAACTACGAAAAACTGAGATCAATATCCGGGGCAACTGCGACAAAGCTTCACAACCTGATTATTGGAAGAGATGATTATGTCATAGATTCAACTATGGATAAAAGACTGCAAATCCTGATTGACGATGCAAAAAAATCTCTGGTCAAGGTCGAAGGTGGTCTTGCATTTTCAAGATTTTTCCGGGTGAATTACGGTTTGCTCTTTGTATTTTCACCGCTGGAGCATAAATGGGGTTGTGTGGTAAATGACCGCGGAGATATAATATTGCAAAAGAACGCGGTGAATGGATCCTATGGCCATGTCTACTACACAGGTATTGATACGTCAAAGCTTGAAATTCCAGAAGATTCAGAGGATGCGGCAGAAGTGTTCAAGGCGTCGGAGGATTCTAATGAGCCAGAAACGCCTCCCGAAGTAGATAAGTCTCTAACCAATGCTATCGCCGATGAATTTGTAGTCTTCTCGGTCAAAGACAAAGATACACTGGCTTTACCGGCCAAAATTCCGAATGATTATCCCGAAAAAGGCGACAGCGTAATCGTATTCACCGATCCTATCTGGGAGCATTCCGATTTCTGT
>WJIM01000245.1 GCA_014730285.1 Candidatus Zixiibacteriota bacterium | reverse complement strand
GTATTAATAGTGTTATGTAGAAAGTCTTACGGGTCATAATCTATCTGCTTAAATTTCCCTGAATATATTACTTGTTTACGGGAATTCAACAGATTTGTTATATTTTTTGCTCGAATAAATATCTATTCAAGCGGCGAGACATATCTTTCCCAGCGTGCCTGCTGAATTTTGGAGGGCGATTCCATCATGCTTGCCAGATAGACATCGGAAGCATCGAGCACAAGCTCGGTTTCGTGCAGTTCCTTGCCGCGTCTGTAATCTAGCTTGACCTTGTCTCCGGCCTTCTTGGTATTCAGGTATTCCACCAGAGGATTAACGGATTTATAAGTCTTTCCGTCAGCCTTTATTATAACATCGCCCTCCTCCAGGCCGGCATCCGAAGCGGGACCTCCTCTCTGCACGAAATCCAGAGTCAGATCCCGAAATGACGAAAAGGCTGCTCCGACATCTATCTTACCGCCCGGAATTACCTCGAGTTTGACGCCGAATTTTTCCAGCATGCCGGGAAGATCCATCTTTCTGCGGATATTAATGCACGAATCGACGAAAGGCATGAGATACTGGCCGCTTAAGGTGTCGGTCAGTTCAAAGAACTGCGCGGCCGAGAAGACATTATTGTCCCCATGAAATCTTTGTGCCAGGGCGGCCATGACCTGATCCAGCGATGATATTCGGGGGCTCATGGCGCGAAGTCTTAAATCGAACATGCAGGCAGTGAGCATTTCAGCGGTAAATGTATATCCTCGCGCACCGGAGATATCACGCGCGGCCCGTACCGACAAGCCAATACGGTCGTATTCGCGGGAATACTGCTCATAGGCCACTGTCAGCTTATTGAGAAACTCCTGATCGGAGATCAGCCCGATACGCCTCATGAGAAGAAGCTGATAGTAATTCGATGTCCCGCGAATCAGCCAGCTTTGGTCAACCTGATCTGACGGGAAAAACGTGATCGGAATCCATTGAGGAAAAATATTGTATGCGAATAATCCGAAACTTTTATCGATCGCCTCGGATTTCAGTTTATGATCGAGAAGTATGCTTATGCTTCCGGGTGAGCTTGCACCGGAATTGTGGATTTCGGAATTCTGCATCGAGAACGGAAAACGGGATATAATCAGAAGCGGATCGAATTCGGGCGGTACGCCGAATACACGTGTCATCTGATACCATAATTTTCTAAGGTTCCCCGTGAGCTGATCGTTTAGATCAGTAAGAAAAAACCTCTGCATGGCGATGTCCAGAGGAAATTCTTCAGGGCCAATGGTCAATGTATCGTAAAGCCCAACCGCCCAGAAAGCATCGAAGATGTGGTCCAGGCTTGGAATCAGAAATCGATTCTCACCAACCCTTTCCTGGGGCAGGACAGCAGTCATATTCTCACCCAAAATAAAGTTGATTTCAAAATCTTTGGGCAGGAGTTCCGGTTCAAGCTCAGGATATATTATCATACTGCTGCCGATCAGCACGCCTGATTTGCCAAGGTAAAAAGGCGTCTCGTCAACACCGTACTGGCTCGGATTACGCAAGTGCTGAATGGGCAGGATATATTTCAACTGACAGCTGCCCTCGATATCGCGGGCAAGCCATTTATTGGATGCTATCGAATCCACCTCGATTTTAACAGAATCCGGCCCGAAAAGGGTGATCTGCTTGATATACTGACCATAGCCCTCGGTGTAATGGTTATCCGTGTCGGCGATTTTGAATATAACCGAATCCATTCGTTCGGGAAATTCAAAGTTAGCCCCGACAGCAAAAAGCATCCTTTCGGGATTCACGAGCTGAATTGAATATTCCGCCTTAACTCGTTCGGATTGGGCGTCAAGGTTTGCGGCTGTTAAAATAAAACAGGTAATAGTGATCAAAGATAACAATAATATTTTTCTCATCAATCATGCCTTTGATATTTTTGATTCGATTATAGTTTTACAACATATATCGTAAAAGTTGCGGTTTCATTTAAGCTGCATGATTATATTTGCAATCCATTATAATGCAATAATTTAGTTTTATTCCGCAGATATTTCCACCCCGGCCTCCCGCAAAACATTGAAGGCGTACTCGATTCCTTCCTGAATTTTGGGGTCGGGATACTTATAAAACTCCTTCAGGCAGTTCACGAATTCCTTGGCGAGCCTGGGCTTATGACGGCCGATTTCGCCGATTGCCTGGGGCGCAAACCAGCAATTGTTACCGGATTCCTCATTTATCATCCAAACCAGTTGCCGCAGAAGCGTTTTTGTCTTATCATCATCAAAAATCAGCGAGGCGTATCCAAATGCCCGGGCCGCTCCCCAGCGAAGGTCGGGATCCAGATCATAAAGCATACGCTGGATTTTTCGTATAAGTGCGGGATGCTTTCTAAGCTCGGACTGTATCAATTCGCGATCATCATTCAAGAGAGCTTTTTTCAGTTCTTCTCGTTTAAGCATAAAACCTTTCGTAAACGTTTAGCCATTTTAAGAGAAAAGAACCGAATTGACAAGGTCAAAGTTCTCACGCACATATATAAAAAAGCCCGCCATGTGCTTAACGGCGGGCCTGATAAACCTTGTCACAAGACTATTTCGCGTCGGGATCCATTTGCATAATACCAAAGATATTGCCTTCAGTATCCTTGCAGTAAGCCATCCAGCCCACCTTGGGGACTGCCATTTTGGGCATAACAATTTCTCCGCCGTGCTTTTTGATTTTCTCCGAGAATTCATCGACATCGGGCACATCAAGTGTATTCGTAGTTGACGGAAACTGCTGGGTGTCTGAGCGCCTGCTCATACCGCCGTCAATGCCGGGCTGATCCTTTTCCCCGGTCATCAAAAGCCAGTAATCCTCGGGGCCGTCCCATTTCTCGATCTTCCATCCAAAAACATCGCGATAAAATCCGGCCGCCCTTTCGGGATCATCGGCCTGCAGCTCAAAATGAATCGGTCTGGGCATAATGCTCTCCTTCCTGCAAATTATTATAATAGACCAGTTTGGTACATAAAATATATCCGACTGAAGCTTCCTGAAAATCATATTTGGAATAAAATGATATTAATATGCGCATACTGGATTGGCTGACCACAACATCCTGTTGCCCACATATATAACTATAATAACGATATGAGGTCGATTTAGTTTATATTCAACCAAAAAAAGAGCCAAAATCCAAATGATTTCGGCTCTTAGGGGCATTTAAGTGCGAGAAATTATTTTGTTCAATAATCCAGGGTAAGAATGCGCCCGTCGGTGAAATTGAAGAATTTCTCCCTTTCGGCGACAGTCACACCCGGCATAAGATCGTCACCGGTTTTACCGATGACCTTAAGACATCCCGGACAGGCCATCATAGTAACGCCCAGATCGGCCAGCTTTTTGATCTGTGTATGCAATGACGGGAAATGGC
>WJIM01000029.1 GCA_014730285.1 Candidatus Zixiibacteriota bacterium | reverse complement strand
GCAGTATCCCTCGCTTCAGGAAAAGCTGGATGCGCGTAAGGCAAGATTCAGGAAAACCGCACCGGAGGAGATGCAGGATGCTTTCGCCAGAGGATTGGAAGATATCCGTGCCGCCGGTATCGAGGATCAGGCGCTGAATGTAGGCGATACCGCTTTTATGTTCTCGCTCCCTAACGCCTATGGCGAGCCGGTCAGCCTGGAGAGTATACTTGCGGACGGTCCGGTTGTGCTGACATGGTATCGCGGGGGATGGTGCCCGTACTGCAATATGGAATTGAGAGCATTGCAGGAGGCTTTACCAGAGATCAGGAAGCAGGGCGCCGAACTTGTTGCGATTACCCCTGAGGTGCCTGACCGCTCGGTTGATGTCGTGGATTCCAACCAACTCGAGTTCGAGGTCCTAAGCGATGTCGGCAATAAGGTTGGAAAGAAATACGGCATTGTTTTCAAGCTGCCTGATGAGGTTGCTTCCATTTACGATCAGCACATACAGCTCGAAAAGTATAATCAGGATAAGAGCAATGAGCTTCCCATGCCGGTGACATACATAATCGATCGGAACGGCGTTATCCGCTATGCTTTTATCGATGCGGATTATACCAGGCGTGCGGAGCCAAATGAAATAATCGCAGTTCTCTCTGAAATGTAAGTATCAACGTAATTTTTTCGAAATTCGCAAATTATTGAGGATTTAATACGTTTTTATTTCGAGATGTAAAAAATATATAAACAACATGGGAACGTGTTCAGGGGCAATTTAAGAGCCGTAATGGGCTGTACAGTTACAACATCTGGTTAAGACATCTTTGGAAAAAAGCTGAGGGCATGTTCGTATTGAGAGTCAGCCGGCATCAGTGTATTTGGGCTGACGCTCTCTATATTTCCCTGGATTAAATGTAAGAACCAAAAGATGTTTCGCAGCTTCAGAAAAAGAAATGATCACGAGAAAAAGGCAATCGTGATCGAATCAGATGGAAAAATAACCTTTCTCAGTAAACCCGCCGAAGAACTCCTCGGGATTGGAAAGAAACGGAATATTCTGGGCGAAAATCTTTTCGACTACTTACATCCGGTATCGCATACTGACTTTCGCAGAGACCTTGAGGATTTGCTCAAAGATGAGGAACAGACAAAATCCGGCTCACGGATGATAATAAGGGCAAATGATGATGAGATCGAGGTTTCACTTACACTCAGCCTGAAACGGGATAAAGAAGGACATAAAATCGAGTTTAACTTTGATAATCTTAAGGCAGGCAATCAGGCGGATGATAATTCAGGCAGCGGGCGGTTTACTGGCCAGTCTCCCATTATTGAGAATCTCCCGATTCAGAATTTGTCATCTCATCTGACTGACTCCGAAAACAAATTCCGGACTATGGCGGAAAACTCTCTGGTAGGAATCTACTATATAGTGGATTCGGTTTTTGAATACGTAAACCCCAAGTTTGCGCAGGTTTTCGGCTATGAGCCGGAGGAAGTCAACGGCAAACTATCCGTAAAAGATGTCATATATTCTGAAGACTGGCCTATGGTCAGGGATAATATCAAGAAAAGAGTGGCCGGAGAACTCGACTCTATCAACTACAAATTTAGGGGGATAACCAAACGAGGCAATGTGATCAGGGTTGAGGTATTCGGATCGCGTCTTGTGCAGGGTGAGAAAGTTGCCTTGATCGGCACGCTTTTGGACGTGACCGAAGAGGAAAGAAGCCGTGCGGTTCAATCACTTATGTCCGATATCGGCCGGGCAATCACGAATTCTTATGACCTGGATGAGCTCGTACAGGCGATGCGCCCGGAGTTCAAAAAAATATTTGATATTAACAGCTTCCATGTTTTGATCGAAGATGCGGGTTCATCGCACACTTATGCCGCCCGACAGACAAATGGATTTGGGGATGATGGCCTATTTGCCGATTCCGAGGCATTTGCGGGATTGAAAGAAAAGTTGTTTTCATCAGGAGAGGTTTTAAGTTATGACGATCATGAATTAAATCAGGTTTTGAATCAAGGGGCTGAACTTCCCGATGAAAAGGCTGGGGATTTATGGCTTTTTATGCCTCTCAAATCGGGAGGAAATGTTTTCGGAATTACTATTATAAATTTCAACCAACAGAGATCAATCCTCAAAAAGCATGATACCGACACATTCATGTTGATATCCGAACAGATTTCATCGGCAATCGAACGTAAACGTGCCGAGAATGCCCTTCGTGAAAATGAGAAAACTCTGTCGATCCTGATGCGCGATCTGCCGGGAATGGCTTACAGATGTCTGAATGATGATAACTGGAGCATGCATTTTGTGAGCGAAGGCTGCCGGGCCCTGACCGGTTACGACCCGGAATTATTAACAGGCGAAAGCCAGCTGTCCTATGAAAATCTTATTCATCCCGATGACAGAAGTTTGGTCCGTGAGGCGGTCAATGAAGGTTTGAACGATGATGGCTCGTTTCAGATGGAATACAGGATTATTAGCTCTGACGGCAAGGTGCGCTGGGTCTGGGAGAAGGGGCGAGCTGTCGATTTTCTAAAGACAGGTCCGGCTGTTCTGGAAGGTTTTATCACAGATATAACAGAAAAGAAAGCGGCTCAGGAAGAGCTGTCGAAAAGCCAAAAACTGCTGATAGCTGCAATCGAAAACTTCCCGGCGGGTGTGATGATAGCTTATGCCCCGGATGTTACCCTGCGCTTTGCCAATTCCGCCGCGCTGGATATTAGAGGGGATTCGAAACTACCCCTGACCAATATCCATGCTTCCCTGCTTCCGGCTCGCTGGCAGACTTACTTCCCGGACGGTTCGATACTTTTCCCGGAAGAACTTCCGCTTTCCCGTGCGGTCTTATTCGGGGAGAGCATAAGGGATATGGAGATGATCATCAAGCGTGATACCGGCGAAGAACGCTGGGTTTCGGTCAGCGCTGTGCCGGTTTATAATGACAATAATGAGATAGTTGCCGGAGTTGCGGTATTCCCGGACATCACCGAGCGAAAAAATATGGAGGATTCCCTGCGTGCGGCCAATGAGAAACTAAAAAAGGATCAGCGGACATTGCACGAGAAAAACGTGGCCCTGCGGGAGGTTCTGGGACAGCTCGATAGGGAAAAGAAAATTATTGAGGAGCAGATTCAGGAAAATATTATCAAGGTCGTTATGCCGTTGGTCAGATCAATACAGGATGGTACTCGCACCGCCTCAGAAGAATATATCAATCTGCTCGCTGATGCACTTGAGGAGATTACCTCGCCATTTATCAATAAACTCCAGTCCCAGTTCTCCAAACTCACCCCTCGTGAGGTTGAGATCTGCAATTTAATAAAACGCGGGCTTTCTTCGAAAGAGATCGCGAATATCACAAATGTGGCCTTAGATACGATTCATCAACAACGCAAACTGATTCGCCGCAAGCTTGGGCTTACAAATACCGACATTAATCTAACATCTTACCTGAACTCGCTTTAATCCAATAATATCAACAACTTCTACACATTAATAAACGGGATTGTTGATAAAAACAACAGCTTTCAACATAATATCCACATCCAGTGGGTATTATACATACCCAATAAATCCCCAACCGTACCCTATTTACAAAAACGGTTTTGAGCATATACTGAGTTCGACCGCAAAAAGTGACTTTTAAAATAACAATGCGTAATGGCATTAAAGGGGCAAGAAAGGAGGTTCTCCTGTAAAATTTTCGCGAACAGATATTGCGGGCTTGTTATGAAGGGGTCAAAATGTAAGATTCCGCAGTCCAGTATACCTAATCAGGGCGGAATTGAACAAACATCGCAAGTCAAATATCTGTTGGAGGAGAAAATGAAGAGAAAACAATCCCGCGATCTTTCTACTTTCCAAGAAAATACCTCGTCCAATGGCGTACACGCCAAAGTACCTTTTCAGGTTACCACAGAAAACTATAGTCTCAGGGGCTATTTGACCGGTGTTGAAAGAATGGAAGGGGCAGAGGCGGCTGATTCACCGCTGGTTGAATTGGAAAAACTCAACCGTTTGAGTATATTGACCAAAGCTGTAAGGGCTTTCAGTCATGATCTTAACAATCAGCTCTCGGTAGTTGCCGGAAATCTGGATCTTGTATTCAGGGGGTATGAGATTGATGACGAGATCGGCGGTCTAATGAGAATAGCTCATTCGGCTGCCGAGAAATCCATGGAACTCGCACGCAATATTCATATGGCCTTGCGGGGCGGTTTGAGGCTGAAGGAAAAGATCAATGTCGCTGAGCTTATAGATATGATTGGGGTTCGGGCAACCGCTTATCCCTCGGTAAAATTGAATACCGCTTGTGAAGAAAATCTCCCATCGGCCGAAGCTGACCTTGCATATTTGAGCGAGGCATTCGAAAATATAATCCAGCATGCATCAGAGTCGATTGGCGAAAGCGGCAGAATCAATATAAAGGCGGAAAAAATCGATGTGGATGAGAATTCCAATCTGCCTCTGGAGCATGGACAGTATATCATGATCTCCATTGCCGATGATGGCAATGGTATGGAAAAGAATCAGTTGTCATCTTTGATGATGGGCGCGAATCAATCGGATGCGGATTCTGACTGTCATGAATTTGCGGTGGCCAACAGCATTATTCAACTAAACGGCGGTTTTATGAACATCGAGTCGCTGCCTGACGCCGGCACTATCGTGTATGTTTACCTCAATGCGGCAGCCGAGGAAGTCCCTCAAAAAACCGAAAAAGAAAAGCCAAAAAAAGGACATGGAAAAATTTTGTTTATGGACGACCGCAGTGAGGTCCGAAATGTCGTCTGCAATATTCTCAACAAACTCGGCTATGAATCGGAATGTGCGGAACACGGCTGCGAAGCTATAGAGAAATATAAACAGGCTTATAACTCAGACCAGCCCTACGATGCTGTTATTCTCGATCTTAATATTCCCGAGGGTTTGGGCGCAGAAGAGACTATCAGGGAATTGCGTAGATTCGATCCCAACGTCAAGGCTCTGGTTTGCAGCGGATATCATAATTCGCATATTATGACCAATCATGAAAAATTTGGTTTCAGCGGGTATGTTACCAAGCCTTTTACGGTTAATGAGCTCAGCCGGATAATCCATGAGACAATTAATCAGGGACAAAATGCTGAAGGGGCTTATCGAATTTCAGAACCGGTGCAATAGAAATGTTGGCAATTGGGCGGTGCCAATCAGTTACTATCCTTCAGCGAATCAAGATCAAGATCGGGATAGAGCTTTTTTGTGCAATCTGGACATAGTGCATGAGTGAACTCTGCTTCTGAATGTTCGTGGATATATGATTCAAGTTCGTTCCAGAATCCCTGCAAATCGCGGATTTTTTTGCAGGAAGGGCAGATTGGTATAAAGCCGCTCAGCTTCTTAATCTTCTCGAGAGCGCCTTCTAATTCTGTGATTAGCTTCTCACGTTCCTGCTCATGTCGCTTTTGATCGGTAATATCTGAGGTAACCGAAATCAGATGTTTTTCGCCTTCTATTTCTATAATATCCACAGAGACATTAGCATCCAGAATCTCGCCGTCGCGTCTTTTGATTTTATAATAGCGATCCCTTATATATCCATATTCCATGATTTCTTCCATAAAGCGCCTGCGGTCGTCAGGATTTGTCCACATTCCAAGCTCTACCGTTGAATGTCCGATTATTTCCTCTCTTGAAAAGCCAATTGTCTCGCTGAAAGCATTATTTACTTCAACCACTTTGCCGCTCTTTAGAGAAGTAATTGCAACCATGACAGGCGTTGAATTAAACAGGGTGAAAAATTTCTGCTCGCTGGCTTTTAATCTTTTTTCCGCCATCTGGGAATCGGTAATGTCTAACACAATACCAAATATGCTGGCCACATTTCCGTTCTCATCTTTGCTGGCCTGAGAAACGCTGCGAAGATATTTTAAATTTCCTTTCGGGGTCAGAATTCTGTAAATAATCGGTTCATCATATCCGTGTTTGAGAAGCTTTTCTATATGACTTTCCATCTTGATTCGATCTTCGGGATGTACCAGTTCAACAAATCTCTCTCTTGTGAGTTCGGGATTACCCTGTTCCATGTCGAAAAGCCTGTAGACTTCATCCGACCAGATCAGACTATTTTCAGCAATGTGCCATTCCCAGTTTCCCAGATTTGCAACTTTCTCTGCTCTGGCGAGTCTTCTGCGGCTTTCGAGAAGGTCTATTTCTACCAGTTTGCGTTGAGTTATATCTCGCCCGAAGATAGCCAGCCGCATAACTTTTCCGGATGAATCTTTAATCGGATTAACCGTGACATCGTAGAATTTGCCTTTTCGTGCAACCTCATAACGGTACTGCTTTCCGCTCCGAATAATTTTTTCAGCCAGCTCGAGTCTTTCCTCCACCAGGTCTTCCGGCAGATAGTCGTACAGATTTTTTCCGATTAATTCATCCCGGGTAAGGTTTTCCACCGCCGCAGCCTTCTCATTTAAGGCCAGGATTATGCCCTCTGTGTCCATGAGTATAGCCGTATCACCGGAAGTATCGATTAAAGCGCGCAGGGTTTCCTCCACGCCGTTAAGCTGCTCAGAATATCCGTCTCTGCTGATCGATTCTTTATTGGAATCGTTATCAGACATTATTTCCACCCTTTTTAATCGTCATTATTAGAATCGGAAGATTGACGCAAATATTCATGATAAAAATTTTACACCAGCGTAAGGGGTTTACTTCGCCATACCATATATAATAAACGCCTGATTATATGCACTTTTTGGCATTATCCGCAATATTTTTTCGTTTATTTTAACCCAAAAAACGGGTCAGGTTTCCGCATTCTCGACTGATTTATGGAAACATTTCGGACTATTTATTTATTTTATTCTAATTTGCCGGGTTGTTTGATTAAAATAGAAAGGCAGAAAATGAAAAATTTAGATTGCATATTGTTTGACTTTGATTACACGCTGGCCGATTCCTCCAATGGCATTATCGAGTGTATGGGACATGCTTTTCGGAAGCTGGGACTGCCCGAACCTGATCCGGTCGAGATCAGAAAAGCTATCGGCAAATCCCTGCCCGAGACATTCGAGCTTTTTACCGGTCACAACTGCACAAAAACAGTCAATGAGTTCAGAAAGCTTTTCAGAGCCAGGGCGGATCAAATTATGGCAGATCAGACCTATATCTATGAACCGGTGCCGAAGGTTATCGAAATATTACAGCAATACCGTCTTGGAATCGTCTCGACAAAATTCAGTTATCGAATAAGGGAGATACTGGAAAGGGAGATGCTTGAGAAGTATTTTGAGTTGATTATAGGCGGAGAGAATGTTTCGAAAAATAAACCCGATCCCGAGGGGCTCCTGCTTGCTCTTGAAAAGCTTAATGCAGCAAAGGACCGGGCGATTTATATCGGCGACAGCCAGGTCGATGCCGAGACTGCAAAACGGGCCAGAATCAGCTTTATCGCTGTCCTCACCGGAGTTACCGAACGACATCAATTTAGGAACTATGATGTACTGGAATTTATAGACGACCTATCTCAGCTTCCCGCATTAATCTCAGATTTTTCCAGTTAGTACGATTCAGGCCAAAGATGGATGGTATCACTCTTTTTTTCTCTGGTATTGAGAAGAATAATTTTTATATTATTTAATCCTAAGTTCCTCTAGATTTATTCCAAGGGAGGCTTTTGAAAGGTGATCAGGCTTGTATCTCTGGTCGTTTTAATACTATTATTTTTGCTCATGGCGGTGATTCTATTTTATCCGGATTACGAATCGCCTCGAATTGTAAGGTCTTTGACCATAATAGTATTCATGTTTCTACTTTCTCTGGCTATCTTTGCCGAGGGGCATAATCTCGATTTTGAAAAAGAACATAGAACTCTGTTCTTCGTGATAGTTATCCTGGCGCTGGCAGTGCGGATTATCGTACTGGTCGGCGCGGAAGACAAATTTTATCTCTCGGATGATATATACCGCTATGTCTGGGACGGCAAGGTCAGCGCAGAGGGAATTAATCCCTATAAATTCGCTCCTCTCGACGATGAACTGGAAGATTTGAGAGACAGCGCTGTTCATCCCCATATAAACTTTCCTCATATGCGCACGATTTATCCACCCGTTGCGCAGGATTTTTTCCTGGCGGCCTATAAAATCGGGGGCGGAAATATAATTACTTTCAAACTGATGTTTGCGCTGTTCGAGGTCCTGACCTTTTTTCTTTTGCTTAAATGGCTGCTGATTATCGGAGTTAAACGGGCGAATCTTCTGTTATATCTTTTTTCGCCGCTCATTTTAGTGGAGTTCTATATCTCCGCCCATCTCGATATTCTGGGAATACCGTTTTTGATCGCAGCTTTGATCAGCATGGAGAGGGAGAAACCGCTTATTTCGGGTCTTCTGATGGCCTGTGCTTCACTGGTTAAATTCTACGGGCTCTTCTTTGTGCCGTTTATGTTCTTCCATTTCAAGAAATGGTCGCGTCTGGCATTCCTGGCTGCTTTTATCGTGTTTGCTGCATTTTTGTATCTGCCGTATTTCGTCGGTATGGAATTTGAAGTGCTCGGCTCATTGCCTGCCTATCTTATGGAATGGCATTATTATGCTTCGGCTTATGATGTCCTTTTGAATTTCTTCGAATCCGAAACTGCACGGTATATAGTCTGGGGAGCATTTGGAGCGTTGTTTATCTTATTGCTGTTCATTCGCATGAATGTGTACCAGAAGATGTGCGCGATCTTTGGAGGGTATGTTGTTCTGACCCCGGCGCTGTTTCCATGGTACCTGATCTGGATTTATCCTTTCATACTGCGAAATCTTTCACCTGCATTCTGGTATCTGACCGGCTCGATTTTGCTTTCTTATAATTTCATGATTTCGGTGCATGATCCGGGGCTATGGGCCGGATCATGGAGCGAGAATATTTATCTGCGCCTGGCCTGCTACATTCCATTCTATTTGCTCTTATTATGGTCGGCGGGAAGATGGATTAGAAGCAGAATTAAGCAGGCCCAATCTATTTCCTGAAAATTATATAGTGTTTGCAATTGCAGGCTTTCTCATATAATCAGTAGACCTCTATCCAGTCAACTTCGAGTCTGAAACTGCCTTCTTGTTCATCTGAAATTAGGAATCCCACAGAAGTGATATAGTCCATTCTCAGCTGACCACTCCATCTCAGAACAGGCTTGAAGGTGTCTAAAGGCAGCTCAATCTCATTCCATGTGCCATTTTCGGTATCGAATGATGATTTATGGCCCGGAGAGCCGAATGATTTGCTTGAATTCAGGGTAAATGCATAGCGTTTGCCGTCGCCCTTTATCCTGAGACGAATGCCCTCATGATTGCCAAAGTCGTAAATCTTTCCGGCCCCACGAACCGAGGCAAATCCGCCGTTATTCTTGAGGGAAACATTTCCAGTAAAAACAAGGGTGCCGCTGTCTGATATCTCTGCGGTGCTGGAGGAAAGGCCGCCCATAACGCCATCGTTAATAACTCTCCAGCCCTTGGATTGTTCTGCTGAATTGAAATCATATATAATCATTTGGTTGTCATCCTGTAAGTCATTTTCGGCGCCTGCAAGTATTGAAAAAAACATGATCCCGAATATCGTTAACGCCAATAGCCTCATCAAAGCCTCTCAATTTCAGATTTGTATTTCTTTGCCTGTTCTAAAACCTCTTTTTTCGTCTCTTTGTTCATCTTATCCCATGTGCGATACATCATTCCCGCCCGTGGATTTTTCTCAAGCCTCTTGCGATTTCTCTCATAGAATTCCCAATAGAGGCTGTTAAACGGGCAGGCTTTTTCTCCGGTCTTTTTCTTATGATCGTAATGACAGCTTTTACAGTAATCGCTCATTTTGTGAATATAATTCGCGGAGGACACATACGGTTTAGTAGCGACCATCCCGCCGTCGGCATACTGGCTCATACCTCGTGTATTGGTAATCTCCACCCATTCGATTGCGTCGATATAAACTCCCAGGTACCAGGCATCCACCTGATTCGGATCGATCCCGGCCAGAAGCGCGAAATTCCCGGTTACCATCAGACGCTGGATATGATGAGCGTAGGCATTCTCCAATGACTGCCCGATAGCCTGACTCATGCAGTTCATCTTTGTGTCGCCGTCCCAGTAATAGTGCGGGAGTTTTTTCCTGTGATTGAAATGATTCATCTCCGCGTACTCTGGCATGAAGGCCCAGTAAATTCCCCGCATGAATTCCCGCCAGCCGAGAATCTGGCGTATAAAACCTTCCGCATTATGAATGCCGATTTTCCTTTTGTCCCTTTCCCATGCCTCAAGCACGGCATTTATAACTTCCATAGGATGCAGCATTTTGGTGTTCAGTGCAAATGAAAGCCGTGAGTGAAACAATGTCCGGCTCTCTTGTATCATGGCATCCTGATAAGTCCCGAAATGGGGCAGGAGCTTGCCTGTGAAATGCCGCAAAATTGCCAGAGCCTGTTTTCGGTTAACAGGCCAGTTGAGTTTTTTGGGATTTATTTCGCCAAATGTCTTCACGCCGGATTTCTTTATTATTTTTACTATCGAGGAAACATCGTTGTTGAACAGTTTTGGTTTGATCAGCTCGACCTTGCCATCATAACTCCCGCGGTTCTCCCGATCGTAATTCCATTTCCCGCCATACGGCTTGTCACCTTCCATAAAAATGCCGTGCTTTTTGCGCATGTGGCGGTAAAACGATTCCATCAGATACTGTTTTTTGCCTTTAAAGAAATCCTTTACATCCTCACGCTTTGTCAGAAAATGATCGGTATGGCAGGGATTGCATTCCACCTCAAGCCTTTCGCATAAAGCCTTTAGCTGCCTGTCAAGGCGGTATTCATCGGGAAGCTGGTACTCGAATTTTGTGAATTTATGCTCTTGAATCAGTTGACTGATATTTTTTTCGAGGCTTTGGGAATTATCCGGATCATCGAGGGTCAGATAGATTACCTTATGCCCCTTTTCTTTAAGTTCTTCTGAAAATCTGCGCATGGAGGCGAAAAAGGCCGTGATTTTCTGGATATGATGCATCACATAATCGGTTTCCTGACGCATTTCCATTAAAAGATATGTCGCTCGGGATTCCTTTTTTGCAAACCATGAATGCTTAAGGTTTAATTGATCGCCGAGAATAAGGCGCAGAGTTTTCTGATCTTCCACCGGGGTATCCTTAGTCGATACAAAAAGGCAGGCTGAAATTTGGCCTGCCTTTTGAATTTGATTATTTTTATGCAGATTCGTTGAATAGATGAACATCTCTCTGCGGGAAGGGAATGGAAATACCCTGCTCGTCAAAGATCAATTTCACTTTTTCATGAATATCGAAAAATACCGCCCAGTAATCGGCGGTCTTGACCCAGGGACGAACGACAAAATTGACCGAGCTGTCCCCAAGCTCGCTTACGGCAATTGTCGGCGCCGGATCTTCCAATACTCTCGAATCCTCTCTGACGATTTGCTCGAGGGTTTCCTTGGCCTTCTTGATATCATCGCCGTAACCGATGCCGAACACCATGTCCACACGGCGGGTATCTTTGGCCGAATAGTTGGTTATGCTGCCACTTGTAATTTGACTGTTGGGTATGAAAATCTTTCTGTTGTCAGGGGATTTGAGAATGGTTTGAAAAATGTGGATCTCCTCCACAGTCCCGGCCATTCCGCCGGCTTCTACATAATCCCCGGCCTTGAACGGACGGAAAATTATCAGCATCACACCGGACGCGAAGTTTGCCAGCGATCCTTGCAGGGCAAAGCCGACGGCCAGACCGGCGGCACCCAGTACAGCCACGAATGATGCGGTCTGAATACCCAAGGTGGCAATCGCAGCGATTATGATGAATGTCAAAAGCGCTATTCTGGTCAATGCCACAAGGAATTTTGTCAATGTAGGATCGGTCTCGCTTTTTACCATCAGACGCCTGACAGCGCCGGCTAAGATTCCAACGGCGATTCGGCCGAATATAACAATTAATATGGCGCCGATTATCTTCACGCCATAGATAGTGGCAATATCAACCACTTTGTCCCATACAGCTTCCATTTCTACTCCTTTTATTGATTTATATATTTATAACATATTTCACAGGGTGCAGGCGGTCCGGTCTTAGGTCCCCCATGCTTATAACAATACAGAATACTCAGACCCCCGCTCTGCAAATTTTAATGAAGAGAACATAGATGGATAATTACGAGTTCCCCGCAAAAGTTTAGAAATATTATTCTTTAAAGTCAATATATTTCGTATGATTTTTATTATAGGGGCCTTAAGGATGCCATGCCGCCGTCAACGCTTAAAACCTGACCTGTGATCCAGACTGATTTGTCTGAAAGCAAAAAGAGGGCGGATGAGGCGATATCCGCAGGTGAACCGATTTTTTTCAAAGGATTCCGATTTGCCGCCGCCTTCTTCTTTTCATCCGTAGCCAGCAGGTTTTTGGCAAGCCTTGTATCAGTGAGAGAAGGAGCTATCACATTAAAACGGACTTTTGCCGGTGCATATTCGGCCGCCAATGAAAGCGAAAGGCCTTGCAGGGCGGATTTGGCGGCGACGACCGATGAGTGAAAATTCATACCGGCCAATGCAGCAACTGTGCTGAAAAAAACAACCGATCCCTCTCCACCCTTTTTGAGTGCCGGAATTGCCGCCTGAAGGGTTTTTACAGCACCCAGGAGATTAATATTCAGGTCGCGCTGAAAGTCCTCGATTTTTAAGCGGTTGAACGGTTTGAGATTAATCGTTCCGGGGCAGTACACAAAACCGTGAAGCTCCTTCGGAATAAAGCCTTCCAAAGCCGAGAGGTCATCATCTTCAATATCCAGCGTGAGGTGCTCAATCCCTGCCTTTTCAAGATCATCGCTTTTGGTTCGAGAGGCAGCATATACATTGGCGCCCTCACTTGCAAGGCGCTTGACTATTTCCAGGCCGATGCCATGGCTACCCCCGATAATTAAGTAGTTTTTATTTTCGAATATCATTCTAGCTCTCCTTTTGTTTCAAGTAATCAAGACTCTATTTATAACTTAGAATTCTATTCTAATGTTTCTTTTATCGTATTGTGATTAGTAATCTGGCCAATTTACAATGCATCAACCCTTAGTTATTATACAAGAGAGATATTATCATCCATAAAAGCAGCAAAGCCCGGGCTGACCAAAGGAATGTGCGCACCCAGTTGGTTTTTACCAGCCGGTTGATGGCGGCTGTGTCTTTTTTGGCTGCGAGAATTTTATGCAGAGGTACCTGAGCCATAAAGGTTGACAACCATATCACTATGACCAATATCAATCCAATCCACGCCTGAACGGCTATAACCGATTTTACACTGTTAAGCGCAAGCATTATTGCGCTTGCAAGCTCGATCAGCATCAGCGGCAAAACGAGGTATGAGATTTTGCGGCGGTGTTGTGCCATATACGAAACGAATATGCCCTCGTCAACCATCTGTATCAAGGGGTAATGGACCACCTGAATGATCCAGATCAATCCTGTCAGGAAAACTGTCGAGAAGAAGTTTATAATCAGGTATTCGTTCAGCATTTGAATTGGCCTCCCCAAAAAGTGAGGACCGGATTTAGATTCCATCCGGCCCTCTGATCTATATGAAAACAAAGATTATTTTCATAATTAATTGTTCACAATAATCTCTGCTCCCAGAGCCTGGGTACCTGAGCCGTTGAGAAAGCCTTTAGCAAAAACGGTATATATCACGCCGCTTTCCAGATTTATGCCATCAAGATTAAGGGCAACTGTCTCAGTACCGGAAACTCTTACCTCAAGATCGTACATGCCGGCATCCAGCGGAGTAAAGGCCGAGGCCTCACTGAATTCATACTCTCCAAACACTATCGTGCCGTCAGGAAGAGTAATATCGACTTCCGGGGCATCCGGTGAAAGATGTATGAAGCGGACATGAGCTTTGCCGGCCGCGGGAGCGCTGAGATCATCCTCCAGGACCAAAGGCATAATGTTGGCCAGTTCATCAACCGCAAAGACCGAATAATCACCATTGGGAGCCAGAGTCGAGGTGGCATCGATAACCGTGGTCGCAGTTCCCTCGGCGTTTACCTTGAAGTTTCTGTCACCGGCAGAAACCGTAAGATATCCGGTATTCTGCGGGAAAGGCAGGCCGTTTGTATTGACCTTGGAATCATCAACATAAAGATCAACCGGGGGAGCGTCGGGTGAGGCATGAATAACCATCACATTAGACGATCCGGCGCTCAGGTCGAGAGAGGCATTGCCGCTGCCGTTATCAACAAACACCCTCACGATAAAGGGATACTGATCGTTGGCATCAAGAGTCCCCAGAGCGATCACCGTATAAAGGCTGCCATTCTGAACATCGACTGGATTGAAGACCGCAACTTCGGAGTTGCTGCCCGCAGGGGTAACGGCGAAAACATACGACCCTGCATCAACTGCGGCGTAATCTTCGATATCCTTGAATGCAGCGCTGGAAAATACAGTTGCGTCGCTTCCGCTGTTAAGCTTAATATCTACAGCCGGAGCGTCCGGGGAGGCATGGATAAATCTGATCAACGCCTTATCGGAACGGCCGGTACGGTCATCGATACTTACGATAGGCTCGATTGAATTTAATACGTTTACAGCATAGACAGTATATTCAGTGCTGTCT
>WJIM01000244.1 GCA_014730285.1 Candidatus Zixiibacteriota bacterium | reverse complement strand
TGGGATTTGATAAGCTGATCCTGGAGTTGTTTCTGCTCGGTGATGTCTTTGCTGATTCCGAATGTCCCGATAACATCACCGGCCGGATTTCGCAATTGCGAAAGAGTCAGGAGCACATCACGGGCAACGCCGCTTTTGGTTACGAACTGGGTCTCGTAGTTGACCACATGATCGGTGAATTCCAGTTTGTCGATAGCTGTCTTGCGATCGCTCGGGTCTGCGAACAGCATTTCAACCGGCTTGCCGATCACCTCCATTCTGTCATATCCCAATACCTTTTCGGCGCCGGTATTTATAGTCTGGATTTTATCGGAAGCATTTACGGTTATAATCATATCCGCAGAGCTTTCCACTATGCCTTCCAGATAGTCACGATTTTTTTTTAGCTCATTCAGGGACTGCTCCAGCATCGACGCCATATCATTAAATGAGGACGATAGCGCGCTGAATTCATCCCGGTCATCTTCTTCCAGACGATAATCGAATTCCTTGTTTGCCAGCATATTCATACCATCCTCAAGCCTGTCAACCGAGGGCTTGACGAACAGCTTCATGAAGATCCAGGCCAGTCCGAAACTGAGGATAAAGGCAATAACTATGCTTATAAAAAACCGCAAAGTGACAACCGCAAAGATTCCTTCGGCATCGGGCGGGGACATACGGTTTGCCGGCGGCGCACCGACATATTCCAGTATCACCCAGAAAAGAAGAGCTATTATCAAGAAGGCGGCGCTCAGCTTCCAGAATATTTTCAGCCGTTCCAGCATAATTCACTCGCAGGACTTTATATCAAGAGATCAAATTATTATTGCAGTCAGTTTATTTTCCCACAGCGACGCCGCTCTCATCCTTGCGAATATTTGCCACTGCAGGCACAGCCCGTTCATAAATCCGCGCTTCATCGGGTAGAAGTTTCAGGTACTTCAAGCCGAAGCCGAATAGAAATCCTATTACTCCCAGTACTCCCAGCGCCTGGAGAATCTCGAGGATGCTTATAGAATAATTTGCCACGCCCTCGTCGATAGGCGACTGGACTATCTCCATCCCCGCAATGATTTCGGGCGCATGAGTAAGTCCGGGGATCACGATTACATATCTTTCGCACAGCACTCCGAAGACTACCAGCGCCGAGGCCAGCACAATCCAGCGAATCTGTTTTCCGGTCTTTCTTCTGAAAAGCAGAAACATGGGGATAAAGCAGCCGACCAAAAGCAGTCCGAACCAGAATAGAATACTGTGTATTCCCCCGAAAAGATAATACATTGCGGCCGAACGCAGCTCGACCACATAGGCGCGGTACAGATTTTCCACCATCAGAAAATATACCACCACCAGAAGACATACCGCCAGAAACCGCCCCAGCCATATAATCAGGCCGTCATCCACATGCCGGTTGGTGACCTTGAACAGGCCCACGATCATCAGGATCATCAAAGCAGTACCCGAGGCCATAGCTGCGGCCACAAAGCTTGCCGGAAGAAGCGGTGATTCATACAGCACTCGTGCTCCGAATCCGAAAATTGCACCGGTACCGCTGTGTACGCAGAAGGCCCAGCCGAAGGCTGTGGTGGCGACGATTGTGGTAAGCTTGCGCTTCTCGGTAAAGAGCGCCCAGAGATAAATTACACATATCAATATATGGCCTATGTACAGAATAGGATTAATCGAAAACATCGAGCGCAGATTGAAATACACGAAGGGCTCGACAAAGACCCTATCCATTCGGCCCTGATCGGTAAGAATTGAAAGCAGTCCTGCGATCAGGAATAACATTGCCAGATAGACCGCAATTCGCGCAAAAGGCTTGTATTCCTGCTTCCCAAACACGCCGTAAAGCCCGGAGATCACCAGCGATCCGGCCGAGAGTCCGATATAATACACGGCCATCACGATTTGCAGTCCCCAGGGTACCCGGTTGGTCATACCCGTTACCCACAGGCCCTTTTCGATTATAAAGAAGGTCGTGATAAGCCCGACCACGGCCATCAGGGCGAAGGCCGACATCATTACCATATACGGGATGGAATTGCCTTCAATGCTTTCGAATTTGATATCCATAGCTATCCTTTATCTCAAATCAATTACAGGCCTATGTAATGCACCTTGGGGTCGGTCCCCAGATCCTCCTTGAGTCGTTTGACCGCCCGGCTTTCGACCAGTTTCGAAATCTCGCTCCGGGGATCATTAAGATCGCCCACCACAATCGCTCCCGTGCCGACATTTCGGCAGGCCTCCACACATGCGGGCGGTTGGTCTTTGTCCAGACGATGCGCGCATAGAGTGCATGCCTCGGCCACCCCGTGCGACCTCTTGGGATGATCCTTGTTGTGCCACTCTTCCTCGCTCTTGAAATTGAACATGCGTGCATTGTAAGGACAGGCAATCACGCAGTACCTGCAGCCGATACATCTATGGTGATCCACAATTACAATCCCGTCATGACGCTTGTATGTGGCCTGCACCGGGCAGACCTGGGCGCAGGGAGGCTTGTCGCAATGATTGCACAGTAGCAATACTTCTTTTTTTCCGACTTCGGGAGACAGCTTGTTTTCAATAGTCACTTTTCTGAGCCAGTGAATATCCCAGCGTTTATCGCCGGAATGAATGACATTATTTTCATTGTGACATGCTTCAACACAGGCGGTACAGCCGGGTATGCATTTGGTCAGGTCGATTACCATGCCGTATTTCCTGCCGGTAGTCAGATTCTCCACAATCAGGCCGTCAATATTGGAGGCTGTCAGGAAACGGAAGGCATAGGCACAGGCCGAGCCTGCAAGAAAAGTCCCTCCGGCAATCTTTATAAAATCTCGTCTCTCCATAATCTAATCACTCCCCCGATAAGTCGGGCAACCTTTCTATGGACTGGCCGAATAAAATCGCCTTATCTCCTGACTTGCGCATTTTTTCTGCCATCTCGGACGGTTCCGGGTAGTAATGGCATCCAAAGCAGTCGGGATACAGATTCACCGAATTGTGACAGCGGTTGCAAAAACCTTCGCGGCTGACATGACATTCGCGGCATTTGTTAATATTGATGTCCGTCCGTTTGCCGTAACGTACTACCTCCTCGCGTATGGTTCGCAACAGCTCCCAGTGATGCTGGCGCATGAATTCGGTTTCCCGAACGCATTCCTTGTATTTCTCGTCAGGCATTTCCAAAAACGGCCGCGGTTGGGGCGGTCCCGCAAAAAGGTTGGTGACGATGCTATATCCAATCGGAATCAGGATTACCACAACCGCAGCTAAGGCCGCGATAAGATAGGCTTTTTCTTTTATTTTATTTAAATCAAACATATTTAATTTCCCGGTTATGGCTGCACTGCCTCCTCACCTGTGGGTTTTTCTGCATTTTCAGGCGCGGACTTCTGTTCATCATCTTTACTTGCTTTTTCATCTTCAGCCAGGGAACGTTCAATCTCCCGCATTCTGCCAATGTGCTCTGCGTATGCCAGCGCTGTGGTGCGGTAGAAAATATGGGCAAACTTAGAATAGGGCAGATACAGGATAAGCGAACATACAAAGACCAGATGCACGAAATAGATCACATGCCTGTGGGGTTCAAGCCTGATATAATGCATGACCTCAGTTATAAATCCGGTCAAAACAACCGCAATTATTGCCCATATAAAGGCATAGTCGAAATAACTGCTTCCCCCGGCATGCTCCTTGTCGATCAGACGGCTTCTTAGCATCAATGTACACCCCGCCAAAAGGGCAGCTCCGCCGATATTGGCAAGCAGTTTCCAGGGACTCCAGAAATTGAATGGATATACGAATTCGCCGCGAATGATAGGATTGATGCCGGAGGTGATAATCCAGAGAGTAACCATCGTAAGCGCAAGGAAGCCGAAAAATACCAGAAGATGAGAGCTTAACCGTGAACGTGACTGCTCGCATTTTGAGAATTTATCGTGCGTTATTACTTCTTTGACAGCATCAACGAAGCTCGGAAAAATTCCCTTTACAGGCTTTTGGGCCTCGAAATTGACTACCGAGCTCTTCATCCCGTTCCAGAAGCGTTTAACTCCTGCGATCATTGCAACCAGCATTAGAAGAGTGAAGAACAAAAAGAAACTATTAAGAATCCAGTGAGGAAAAACGCTCGAATATGAGTATACAATTTCATCGCTGTTGTAAGCGGAAAAGCCCAGAGCCCTGCCAAGTGGTTCCTTTACAGTCAGGGCAATACCCAAAAGCGCCGCCGGTATTCCCAGCAGCATGGGCAGATACTTTGGCTCATGAATCCATCGGGCAAGGAAACGAGGCACAGCGTAATGTTTTATGCTCTCCTTTCGCACGGCCGCGAGCACATCTCCCGGACGCGCCCCGCGCGGACATCTAACCGAACAGTCATTGCACTGGTAGCAAAGCCATACATCCGGATCCTTCAGGAGCTGATCCTTCATACCCCAGGCAGCCCAGGCCATCTCTTTTCCTGGAAATGGCATATAGTCGGGTGAGAGTGAACATGTCCCGGAACAGGTGCCGCACTGGAAGCATTTCTTGTAAAAATCCTCGCCGTATTTGCCGAGTGTATGGATAAAATCCAGGTCGGGTTCAATCCAGATCGGCCGGCTGTTGCCGGAAACTTCCAGAATACCCGGAAGAGTTTCCTGACCGGTATCCTCAGGCTTTGCTTTCACAGTGCTTTCTTCAGCCTCTGCCATTTTGCTGCTCCAGCTTCAGGTAAAAAGCCAAAATCTATTACATGCCCTTAAAGGGATTCATTCCATACTGCTCAATAACTTCCATGAATTTCTCGAATATCTCTGGAATCCGCTCATATTCGGAAATCTGCAATTGATGCAGCTCCACCCGCTCATGTTCCATAGCCATCTGCTCCAGCTTCTCGCGAATATTGTCGCCGCGCGAAACCGCCAGCTCACTGCCCTTGATAAAGTGGCACTGATAATCATCGCCGTACTTGCATCCAATCAGGATACATCCGTCATAACCTGAGGAAATCGCTTCCCGCACCCATGCAGTATTGACCGATCCCAGACATCTGACCGGAATTACGCGGATAAACGGATTTATCTTCAGGCGATGCTGTCCGGCCAGATCAAGCGCCGGAATAGCATCATTTTCACACATCAATGCCAGCACGCGCGGTTTCTCTTCGAACTCCTCGGGAACGTTAACCGCCTTAATCATTGAGCCTACTATATCCACCGAGTAATCCTTGAAGGAGATTATCCGCTCCGGGCAGGCGCCCATGCATACACCGCATCGACGGCATCTTGTGGCCCAGACCAGGGGCGTACCCTTGGCATCCTCGTTAAGAACACCGAACGGGCATTCCTCGGTACAGCGCTTGCATTGAGTACATCTCTGCAAATAGAAATCGGGAAATGACTTGTCTCCGGCACGCGGGTGTACCGCCTCGCCACGCGAGGTCATCTCAACACACTGGATAGCCTTGAGAGCGGCGCCGGTGGCATCATTCCTGCTGCCCAGGCCGTCCATAGGCTGGCGCATTGCGCCCGCGGGATAAATTCCGGTGCGGCGGCTTTCGTAGGGAAAACAGATAAAATGCGAATCCGGGAAACCGTACTCAAGCTGCGGTAGATCGGGTCCCTGGCGATAAGTCAGGTTCAATATCTCTGTGCC
>WJIM01000243.1 GCA_014730285.1 Candidatus Zixiibacteriota bacterium | reverse complement strand
GTCCCGGAAATACTGATAGAAATCTTAGACGAAATCACCACTGCTTATTTTAACTTAAAGGATCAGAAAGGCTTCAAGGAAGAGCTCTCATATTTGTACCGGCACTTTGTCGGACGTCCCAGCCCTGTCTTCTATGCTCAGAATCTCTCGACCAAACTTGGCGGCGCCAAAATCTATCTCAAGCGTGAGGATTTGAATCATACCGGCGCCCACAAAATAAACCACTGTCTGGGAGAGGCGCTTCTGGCTAAAAAAATGGGCAAGAAGAAGATAATCGCTGAAACAGGTGCAGGGCAGCACGGTGTCGCTCTGGCAACAGCCGCCGCAATCGTGGGTATGGAATGCGAAATCTATATGGGCGAGGTTGATATGGCCAAAGAAGCGCCCAATGTCACCCGCATGCGTATTCTGGGGACAAAGGTATTCCCGGTCGGCCAGGGGCTGAAAACTCTGAAGGAAGCGGTCGATGCCGCCTTCGAAGCCTATATGAAAGATCCGGTTAACCAGTTCTATGCCATCGGCTCTGTTGTAGGGCCGCATCCATTCCCCATGATGGTGCGCGATTTCCAACAGGTTGTGGGCGAGGAGGCTATGATTCAGTTTATGGAACTGACAGGCAAAATCCCCGATAATCTTGTGGCCTGCGTAGGCGGCGGCTCGAATGCTATCGGGCTTTTCTCGGCTTTTTTGGAGGAGGATAAAGTGGAGATGTACGGCGTCGAGCCCGCCGGACTCAGCTTCAGGAAAGGCGAGCATGCCGCAACCCTGACTCTCGGTTCTCCGGGGCTTATTCACGGCTTCAAATGCTATCTGCTTCAGGATGATGAGGGACGTCCCCTGCCGGTCTATTCAATTGCCTCCGGCCTCGATTATCCCGGAGTCGGCCCCCAGCACAGCTATCTCAAGGATATCGGACGAGTTCAGTATAAGGCCATCAATGATAAGGAAGCGCTCGATGCATTCTTCATGCTTTCCCGTGAGGAGGGCATAATCCCGGCCCTGGAAAGCTCACATGCGGTGGCCTATGCCATCAAAATGGCGCCCGAATTGGACTCAGACAGAACAATCCTCGTAAATCTCTCCGGCCGAGGAGACAAGGATATAGAATATGTAGTAGAAAAATACGGCAAGGAATATGGAATTGCATAGGGATATGTAACGGCTCAATACTCCTTTTGATGTGCCGGGCCGCGGGAAAATATCCGCCGCCCGGTTTTTTATGCAGTAACTGACAGATTCCGTCAGCAATAGACAGATATTTGCTTGAAAAATGCCGAAAATTTTAGATATTAATATCACTGGCATACAGCTGAGTCCGGAAGACTATATCTTATTGCCGGAAAAACTGTTAGGGAGCGGAGTATATGCAGCCCCGATTCGAATCCAGCAAATACGAATTCATAGAACGTCTCTCGAGAAATGAGGCCGCCGAGTCGTGGACTGCTCTCAATAAAAAAACGGGCGCTGAATGTTTTCTCAAACTGGCTGTTAAAGAGAGTCCGCTGGGCGAGGATGCAGTCAGGAATATCCTCATAAAATCTTTCGAATCCCAAAAATGCCTTAAAAGCCCTGCTGTTCATGGCGCAGTTTCCAAACGTCTGGAAAAAGGCAATCTGATAATCGAATATCCTTTTATCGATTCGGACAGATGGAAAACGCTCGCGCATGAAATCGTAATGCAAAAAGCAGATTCGATCCTGCCGGAGATTTTTTTAATAATCGACTACCTGCATTTCATGGGACAGGTCCATTGCGATCTTAAGCTTGCGAATTTTATGGTCTCGGAAAATGATGATACCCATAGAGTCAAACTGACCGACCTCGATTTCCTCCAGCCGAATTATTCCGCTCCCCAGGGCAAAATATTAGGCACACCGGATCATATAGCTCCCGAGGTGCTGAGCAACGAGATATTCACAACCCAATCGGATATATATTCGATTGGCAAATCCTTGCAAATTTCCCTGGAAAACGCAGAGGAGTTCGACGGCGAGCATGGTCACTCTATTCATTCCCTGATCGATCATCTAACTGCCGAAGATCCGATAGACAGGCCATCGGTATTGATCGACACGCTTCTATCACATAAAATAATCAATCAAAAATATCATGCCGATTTGAACCGCAGGCTGTTTGCGATGCAGCTTTTATCTGCCTTCAAATCGGAAATCCGTTTGCAGAATCCCACGCCGGGCCAGTTGAAACGCATTTTACAGAAAGATAACAAGCTCTTTGGCATAAACGAAGAACTGTACACTGATTTTCTTGAGTCTCACAAGCTCGACCGCCGCAAGACATTTCAAATCGCACTCTCACTTTTTAAACAAGCCGATTTAAACCGTTTTGAGGATTTCTGGCATCTCAAAATATCCGATGATACCTTTGATGATTGCCTGTCGGCATTTGACCGGATTTCGAATAAGTCCAGGGGATTCCCTCAACTGAAAGAGCTTATATCAAAGAAGGACCTCAACAATGCCTTGAGCCTGGCCAAAGAGAGCTTTGCAACTAAAGCTTACCTTCGCTCATATCAGATGTTCAAAGAGATATTTAAGGCAATTGGTGATTCCGGCAGCGAATTCTATTTTCACCTTATAGAGGAATTGATCCAAAATGCTATTGCTCTTAACCGCACTGTTGATGCGATCGGATATTTGAATAAAAAGGCCGAGATAAAATCCAACGATATTTCAACACAAATCGAAATATATCTCGATCTGGTATTTCAGCATATCAAATCCGGTAAGGTCGATGATGCCGCTGTCGTTATCGAGAGAGGTCTCGATTTGTCAGAGGAGCTATCGGATAAAAATGCCATACTCGAATTCAATCGCCTGAAAGCATGGATAATCTCGATTAAGGGCAGCCATGAAAAAGCCCGCAACATCCTCGAAGACATCATAGAAGCGGCGGCAGAAACGAAAAACGATGAACTTCTGGTTAAGACCTATAATTATATGGGAAGCCTGGGAAGGCGTACGGGAGACTTTGACCTGGCCGAGGAATACTATCTAAAATCGGTTGAGCTTGCCAAATCATCCGGCATAATGCCTGCGGCTATATCCTCAATGACAAATCTTTCCATGCTTGCCTTCGAAACCGCTGAATATAAAAAATCGATTAAATATGCACGGGAGGCACTGCGTTCGATTGAAAATCCGGAGGATTTATACACAATTCCCTATAATCACAGGATGTTGACCCTCTGCTTTGCCCGTGTGGGCGAATACAATAAGGCCGAATACTGGAATCAGGAGTATCTGTCTTACGGACTGCCGTCTTACAGCGCTGATGTCTTCGGAACGTATTATCTCAATAACGGCTGGATTCAGCTTAACCGTGGTAAGATACTTCGCTCAGCTGGTTCTATTTTGCGGGCAATCCATATTCTGGAATCTGCCGGAGCCTCTCAAAATCTGGGCAAAGCTTATCTAAGTCTGGCTCAAAACTCTCTTTATCGAGGGGAAGCAGAACAATCATCCAAATATGCCGGCAGGGCCAAAAAGATTTTCGGCATGATCGGCGATTCCGCCTCGCTTGCCGATATCGAACTGATTGAGGTTATGAACCGAATATATAACCAGCAGGATAATTCTTTTATTGATCTGCTGGAAATTTTTAAGCGGCTCCTGGGATTCAATTCCACATATTTCGCCGCATTAGCGCTTATGCATCTGCTTCTAAACGATCGATTCTCGCGGGATGAACTGATTTTAGATGAATCCCCCGGCATGTCAGCTTATCTTGAACCCGGCGAGACACCCTTATTCAGAGCCACAAATGCACTGATGGAATATCGTGAATCAGATGAAAGCGATTATCTTAAAAACGCCAATCTCTTGAAATCGATTTACAGGACTTTGCATGATTCCGGGCTGTTCTTCGAATCTGTTCTGCTCTGTGAAAAAATCGCCAATCACTATTTCAAGCATTCCCAGAATAAGCTTGCCGCCAAATTTATCAGGCAGGGCCTCAAGCTGACCGAGAGAATCAAAAACAAAAACCAGGCATCCCATTTCCAAAATAAGCTGGAATCTATTCCGGTTTCCGAGAGACAAAAAGAGCAAGCGGTCGATTACCTTCACAGTATATCCGATATAATCAGAGACCTGACCGATTACCGGGCAACACTCGAAAAGCTGATTCAATTCGCGGTCGAGGAAACCGGGGCGGAGCGGGGCGTGCTTCTGATGCGGTCCGATCCCCATTCCGACCTCAAGGTACGTTCCTATATCAACTGCGACGATGACAGCCTTCAGGACATTCGAGATTTCAGCCGCAGCATACCATTCGAGGTCAGCCGCAACCTCGAACCGTTTATAATCGACAATGCCATGACCGACTCCAGGACCCGCGGCTTCAAAAGTATTGCTATCCACAATATCCTCTCCGTTATATGTATGCCTATTTTCAAGGATAATTATGCTGTTGGAGTAATCTATCTCGACCATCACACGATTCCGGCCCTTTTCGACGAGGACGATATCCGCCTGATCAATTCCATGGCCAACCTTATATCCATGGTCCTGACTACCGCCATGGATTACCGTACGGTCAGATCCTCGCGCGACCGTATGCTTTACGACCTCACACGCATGGGCAGCAGCCAGTCGTTTATCACCCAGAACGAGGAGATGCTGGAAACTCTGGATAAGCTTCCGCGGATTGCCGCCACCAACACAAGCATTCTGCTTTCTGGCGAAAGCGGCACTGGTAAGGAAATCCTGTGTGAGATGATTCATGAATACAGCCTGCGGCGTGACGCCCCTCTGGTTAAACTCAACTGCGCGGCAATCCCGGATACATTAATCGAAAGCGAGCTTTTCGGCGTCGCCAAACATGCCGCCACGGGCGTCGATGCGCGCGAGGGAAAATTCCAGGCGGCAGACGGGGGGACGTTGTTTCTGGATGAGATCGGAGATATGCCGCTCGAGACCCAGGCCAAAATACTGCGGGTGATAGAATATCAGGAATTCGAGAAGGTGGGAAGCAATCGCAGGATTTCCACCGATATCCGCTTCATCTATGCCACAAATCAGAACTTACATGAAATGGTCGAAAAGGAGTCATTCCGCCGCGATCTGTTCTACAGGATCAACACATTTTCTATAGAAATCCCTCCTCTTCGTAAACGGCAGGAGGATATCCCTATTCTATTAGAACACTTTATCAAAATTTTCTCCAAGGGGAGCGGCAATCCCACAAGAATTTCCACACCGGCAATGGATAGAATGGTGTTTTATAAATGGCCCGGCAATGTCCGTGAGCTCAAGAATATAATCGAAAAATTCTGCATTCTATATCCCGGTAAAACCGTGGAGCCGGGTGACCTGCCGTCAGAGATGCACGACAAACGGATGCTCATGTCCGAAGTTTCCGAAACAGCAAAGGTCAGAGAAAAGCAGACTATTCGCAAACTCCTGATAGAAAACGACTGGAATCAATCTGAAGTCGCGAGAATACTTGATATGCCGCTCTCCACTTTGCGCCGCAGGATAAAAAAATATGGAATAAAAAAACTCTAACCCCCCTTAAATTTGCCGTCTGCCGCAAATCCTCATTCAGGTGGCAACCCTGTATCATGTTAAACAATAATAAGTTAACATTTATTGCGTTCCTATAGGTTCAATCGGACGGTAAATTTCAAACCTCCCATAATTTCCATTATTCTGCATAACTATAAGCTCCACAAGTCATTAGAGCAGAAATCGGGCCGCAGGAATAATTGGCAGCAAAATTGTAATAATAACAGTATGTGAAATAATACCTCCGGTTTCGGCGGTATTATGAGAAAAAATACGATTCCTCCGGATTTATGAAAGATCCGGCAAACGCAGTTTTGTGGGTCAGATGCGGGGAAGCGGCAAACTTCCCCGCAATAAAAAATTATGACAAAACTAAAGAACATAATCAAGCTCCTGCGCCTCCTACAGGAGAAAAACACGGTAAGTCTGCGCACCATTATGGAGGCCTGCGATATATCGGAGCGTACTGTTTACCGTTATATAAAAAACCTGAACGAAGCCAATGTACCGGTTTATTACGACAGCCGCAGAGGTGGATATCGGATAGAGGATTCCGAGCAAAGCTTTGATGATATACTCGGCAACTCGGGCGCTGTGCCCAAAGTCGAGCGAATGTTATAGATTTACCAGTCTTCGGACAGGGCGCACAACATTACAAAAGCAGGCAGAAAGGCGGCCTGCCACGGTGAAGGAAGGCGTGAGGAACCTTTTCCTCACGCTTTTATATTAAAAAAGCCTTCGGTCTCCCGAAGGCTTGGAGTGGGTTGCTGCTACTGTTCACTCGGTTCCTACCCAACCTTAAAAATTCATGGTAAGACCTAACCTGACATTCCTGCCCGCCTCATACAAAAGCGGATTATTGGCAAAATCGGAGCCCTCTTTAACCTGCCCCTCGATATTGGTGCCGGTATCCGGCCGGCCTGTATTCTGATGAACATCGATAAAATTTTCAGTGTCGAACAGATTCATGATCCACAGATCGAATGTATAATCCAGCCCTGCCAAACGAAAGTTCTTGTGAAAGCGAAGGTCGACATTCGATTTTGACGGCTGGCGCATGCTGTTAACCAGAGGGGCCTCGCCAGGCAGGAGACGCATCCCCGGGTAATCGCGGCTGGGTGTGAACGGCTTCCCGCTTTGATACCGCCAGTTAACCGACAGACCCCAGTCATCGGGAATTCTGAACCCGAACAGTTTTGTCCTGGCAGCTTTGGGGATATTAAGAGCCAGATAAAATCCCAGTTGGTGACGCACATCCCAATCCAGAGGAGACTCTCTGATCGGGATAGCGCGATTATAAAAATCATCATAGTAATTGGAATTCGAGGATGAACTTTTGCCGTAGGCGAATGAATATGTATAGGCCAGACTGCCGGAAACATAATCCCCGTAGAGCTTGCGCACCTCAAGCTCGAAACCGCGGGCACGGGCGTAGTCGGTGTTCTGATATTCATGCCGCGAGTACGGACCGTACTTCACTTCCTGCGCATTAACCAGTCCAAAATAATCCTTGTAAAAACCGGCCGCATCCAAAACATAATCATTGGAAAGAAGATAGGTAAGCCCGAACTCATAAGATATGGTCTTCTTATAATCCAGATTTATATTGCCGACAATACCGAATGCGCTGGAGGCCTGTGTCGCCTGACGGTACATCTTCTCCATTTCCGGCAATTGATGAAAATGCCCGTAATTAAAATATAGCTTGGCGACCTCGATAATCGGATAGCTTAGCCCGAAACGAGGTCCAACCTTAAATCGTGTGTCTACAGTCTCCTTGTCCACGAACTCCTTATCCTTTAAATCATCGATATTGGCCGATTGGAAAAAGGCATCCACCCTTGCGCCCAGCATAGCCACCAACGAGCCGAATTCAAGTTTGAATGAGCTGAAGAAAGCGGCCTGATACGGGTACTGCTCATAAAAGTCACGGAAAATACCTCGTCCCTCAAACGGCCCCGTATCAGACTCGCCATCATATTCGTACTGCGGATACTGCAAATCGGCCATGCTCAGCTCATTATACTTGACCTGAAAACCGGCCTTGGCCTCCACCTCGTTGATCAACTGCTTCATGATTTTGAAATCGATCGTGTTAACTACTGCGCTGCGCTCATGATAATTGGCGTAACGGCTGTGCCCGTAATCATAAAATCCGTCGCTGGCGTCCCATTTGCCGTTATGATTGAGATCGACAAAGGGCTCCCCGTAATCATAACGGCCGTTAGGCGGATCATAAAGACCGTTGCCGTTTAAATCTTCAAATGGAATCCCCGATTCCCAGGGGGCATTGGGACCGTCATATTGCGAATTCCGATTCAAATCCATATTCTCCGATGGATTCGATGATCTGACAAATATGTCGATTCCCGCATCATACCTGCCATTTTGATCGACATCCGTATACGGTTCTCCCAGGCTGCGGTCACCGTCGACATACGGCTCCGGATCATCGACATCCTGATTACGCACGAGCTCCGGATCGAATTCGCCGTTGCCGTTGACATCATAGGTAAGTATATCACCAGGATTCCATCTGCCATCCCCGTTTAGATCAACAAACGGTTCGCCGTCGGCATTATCGATATAACCATCACCATCCCAGTCAAAAAAGGTCGTATCGACAAGCGCCTGCGCATCCTCCCATGACAGGCCGGTGTGTTCCATAAGCTGGTCCATATCCAGACGATTGCCCGCAAACTCGATCAGATCGCCCCAATTGCATATATCCGCATAAGGGGACTGCTCCTCCCCGTCGATGTTTATATACGGTTCAGGAGCGTCGTAACGGCCGTTACCGTTCACATCATGATAATCCTCCCATTGTGTATAAAGCAGGAAATCATCCGGATTCATTCCGTCGCCCGGATTATTCGGATCATCCGGCATAAGCTTGTATTCCGTTTTATATCTGGATAAGATCAGCTCATAAAATGTCGAGCGGTTGATTTGATGATTAAGGGTCAGGCTCAGCAGTTGTGAGTTTTGACTTATGTAAGGAGCTGTGGAGGGCGTATAGCGGTAACTCCAGTCGTAGAAGGGATTGCTGTTATTCCACTGGCCTATATAATTGAGGGTCAGCTTCATGGCTTCGATTGGCTTATACGTAAATTTGGTCTGAATTTGATAATTGTTAAACTGGCGGTCTCTGAAAGTCAGTCCAAATATATTTTGCTTACGGAAATCTCTTTGATGCAAATCTGGAGCATGGTCGTTGAAGCTATAGGCGCCGTCGAATTTGCTGATATCGAGACTGGCCATATACGACAGCCTGTTTTCCATAAAATCAAGGCCCAATGCCGGCAGGATTTTTTGCGAAAGCAGAATTTCCGGGCCGCCTATGCTCATAGCCACACGGTCGTAATTAAAGGAATAGTCGTTAAGAGATGCGTTTCTGAAATTATCTGTCCAGTAAGAAAGCCGTCCCGAGGTTTTGAACATATCTCCCTCTTTGGTAACTCCTTTTATAATACCACTCAGAAATCCACCATGCTCCGGGTCAACTCCGCTCTTGTAAATCTGAAATTCCTGCATATTATAGGTGGTTAAATTGATCCCGTGATTGGTTGGTCCCGCGCCCTGAAGAGGGTCGTTAACCGGAACACCGTCTATGCTAATAGCGACCTCATTTTCACGTCCTCCGCGGGCATGAATTTCATTGTTGTGCATGATGACGCCTTTCGATCTTGCTATCACATCGTTGATATCTTCAGCGCTCATGGCATCCAATTCCCTGGCAGAAAATATCTCCCTGGTAAAGGGGTCCTGCGCTGTGACTATTTCACGATAGCCTCTAACCACCTGAGTTGAATCTGTAAACGCCAGCTCCTGAAGCTCGATCTTCAAAAAAGTGGTCTTATCCGAGGAAACGATCACATCTTCGATTTTCTGGTTCCTGAAGCCGGCCAAAAGAATTACTACATCATATTTTCCCGGGGGGATATTCATTATGACGAATTTTCCATCTTCATCCGCCTGAACACCATAGTCGGTGCCATCCAGCTTAATCGCAGCAAACGGCACCGGAGTCTTCTTATCGGCGTCATATAATTTCCCCGATATCTTGCCGGTGGTACCGGCGAATGCCAAATTAACGGATAGGATAAGAAGAGTGATGGCCACCAAAGTCAAACTAAGTTTCTTGCTCGAAAACATAATTTCACCTCGGTTGTGTTTTTTTAATTAAGAGACCGGCTTCGATATGGTGCGCTTGTCCCCGGGTGTCGGCACATTGATATCTTCTGCTGTGTACTGGTCTCCGGCACGGTATTTTTCCGCGCCTGACAGCATCCTTTATTTAGGATGTTGCTGTTCTTATGACGACTGTCGGGGGAATATGTCAAAAAGTTTTTGTGAGAATGAAATACACTAAGCTTTGGAGACCACCCAAACCTCTTTGGGGATATTGACAGCTACTGTTTATGAGGAAATCTATTTTATCTATCATTCTGAGGGAACGCAGCGATTGTAAATCCGCCCACTGATGGACTGAAGACTGCGCTCAGAATGACATATCTTTGCCCCCGAACTTTTTCAACAGTCTTTGCAATGACAAGGCTTACTAAACCCTGAACATCGAGCTGATGCTGTCCTTGTCATGAATTCGTTTTATGGCTTCACCGAAAAGCGGCGCCGCTGAGACGACCTCTACTTTTGAAGATAATTCAACCGGCTGATTTTCCACGGTGTCGGTTACGATCAGCTTTTTAATCGGGCTGTTGTCGACCTTTTCCATTGAGCCTTCACCGAAAACCCCATGAGTTACCATGGCATAGATGTCATGCGCACCCATATCCTCCAGCTTGCGTGCCACATCGACCAAAGTGCCGCCCGAAATCGTAAAATCGTCAACCACAACAGCCGTCTTGCCCTTCACATCTCCGATAACCTCCATAATCTCGGCTTTCTCGTCATGAGCGGTACGGCGCTTATCGGCGATGGCAACCGAGGAATTAAGTTTCGAGGCATATCTTCTGGCCTGATTGGCAAAGCCGGTATCGGGTGACACGACCACAATATTTTCAAGTTTCAATTCCTCTATCCGCTCGCAAAGAACGGGCAGGGCATAAAGGTTGTCAACCGGCACACGGAAGAAGCCCTGTATCTGCGGGGCATGAAGATCCATTGCCACTACACGATCCGCACCGGCCGCCTCAATCGCATCGGCACATACACGGGCGCGGATCGACACACGCGGCTCATCCTTCTTGTCGCCTTTGGCATAACTGAAATACGGCATTATCAATGTTACCGAATCAGCGCTGGCGCGGCTCAGGGCGTCGATCCAGAACAGAAGCTCCATAAAAGCATCATTGGAAGGAAATACTGTCGACTGCACCAGATACACTTCCCGTCCGCGAACATTTTCGAGAACTCTTACGAATGTGTTCCCCTCGGAAAATTTAAAGACTTCGCTGCGGGCAGGCCTTGTGCCCAGGTAATCGCAAATCTTTTTGGTCAGCTTGACACTGGCAGAACCGGAAAATATCATCAAATCATCACTGTCCATTTATGCTCTCCCGTCTTTTTTACTTCCCAAATCTGATTTTAAAAAGCCTATCGGCATCACGGTCAATACTGCTTCCTATTAGTGAAAATGAATTGACATTGAAATGCCATCTAAAATCACGAAATGCCAGAAGCTGCATGGCGCAATTCAGGTTATCCCTGTTCACATCCGGATAAGCCAGCGAAATATGCGGAATCCAGTATTCGGAATTGAAATTCTGGACTATATCCACTGCTGCCGGATTTATTGCCTCCCAGATTCTGTCGTGCAGGCTGTTGATCTCCCTGGTTCTGACAATGGGAATCTGAATAATCGGACTTTCGCCTGTGAAAACCGCAATTCCGGCGGTGCGCACTCTGAAAGGGGATACATCCGACGCCAGTTTCTCTATAATCTCTGAGGATTTGTCGACATCGTACTGCTTCGCAACATGCCATGAAAAATGCGGAATGGACGCCTCATTGATACCGCTCAATCCGCATTTCCGCTCGAGCTCATCCCAGATATCCTCGACAATCTGATAATACGGTTCCGGCAGTTCCGATACTATGCCATACATAAAAAATTGTTCTCTATTTATTTCGGATTTATTATTTAAAAAAGTGTAGCAAAGAAGCAGGAAAGTCAACAACATTTAAACTGGTATTGCATTCAGGTGTTAATTTAACTTGGCGGCGAAAATATGATACATTGCAAATCGGATCATCGCAAAAACAGGCACCATGATAATCAGGAAATACGGAATTCGCTTATCGATCAAATGCCAGACAATCATTCCCAGCCATACCAGTCCGACAATCATTAATGTCACTCGGTTGGCCAAAAGCCAGCATAGACGCTGTCTTTCATCCATACTAAGAACGTCCATCTCCGATTTCATATACTAAACCTCCTCTTTGAGTTCAAACAGCTCTTCCACTTTCATACCAAGCACCTTAGCGATCCTAAAGGCCAGCAGCGCAGAGGGAGCATATTTGCCCTTTTCTATCGATATTATGGTCTGACGTCTGACCCCAACCTTTTGGGCAAGCGCTTCCTGGGTTAAATCCAGACGTGCCCGGTGTTGCTTGATATGATTAATCAGTTCACTCATAATTGTAATTCTTACATTACATAATGTAATGTTTACCGTACATTATGTCAATCATTATTTACTATTTTTAATAGATATTTTGTAATATCAGGGTACTACGACGCGGGGAATTTCTTCGGGAAGCCTGACCAGAATTTCGTAATTCAAAAACTGCGTCATATCGCTGAACGATCCGACTGTAATCTGCTGCTTTTTCTGAGAACCGATGATTACGACTTCATCCCCGATATTGACCTCGGGAAAATCTGTTACATCGACCATCATCATATTCATATTGACAATACCGACCACCAGGGCGCGCCGTCCCTGTATAAGAACATAGCCGCGATTGCTGAGCTGACGGGCGAATCCATGAAAATAGCCGATCGGCACAGAAGCGATTTTTTGCTTTCTGGCAGTCATATAGGAGTTACCATAGCCGACAAATTCACCCTTGCCAACATCCTTGATATTCATGATCCGGCTTTTCCAGGTCAATACACGCTTCAATGGATCGATCTGTTTTTTATTGGGCGGAGCGCCGTTATGCATAAAGTAATGCATCTGGGTTTCTTTATTGGGCCAGAAACCATAATGGGCGATTCCAAGCCTGACCAGATCCATACGGGTATCGGGGTATCTTAATGCTGCCGATGAACATGCGGTGTGCCACAATCTGATTTTAAGACCTTTTCTGGCCAAATCGAGTGCGGTTTCCTTGAACCTGTGAATCTGGTCCTGAACTCGAACATAGTTGCTGATGCTCTCAGCGCCGGCATAATGAGTGCAGACACCTTCCACGATCAGGTATTCCGGATTTGATTTAATTATTCTGATCGCGCGATCGAGCTCCTTTTCATTAAGCCCTGTACGGTACATGCCGGTTTCGACTTCGAGATGGACCAGGGCGGGCCTTCCGACCTTTTTTGCCGCCTTTACCGTTTTCTCAAGCCATCCCACCGTGAAGACATAAAACGAAATTTCATTCTCAATAGCCCATTCCAGAGCGCTGGCGCATAAATCCCCCATAACCATTATATGACTGTCCTGGGTCAGGCTTTGCTTTGCAATCAGCCCCTCATACGCGCTAAAGACGGAGAAATGCCGTATGCCGCACTTTTCCGCCATCGGCACGAATGTGCGTATATTATGGCCGTAGGCATTGCCCTTGATCACAGATGAGAATATCGTACGAGGCCCTATTATCTTTTGAAGAAACTTAATGTTCTTCTTCAGGGCCGATAAACTCAATTCGATGCGCGATGTATGAAATGATATCTCGCGCTTCTTTTCTTCCGGCAAAGTCGGCGATATGTAACTCATTTCATCAATAATCTTTTTATAATCTCCTCAAATATTTTTACACCTGTAACGATCAAATCGTCCGGAAAATCATACGTAGGATGATGCAAGGCTGGTTGGCTTTCACCCGCTCCCAGGCCAAACAAGGCTCCTTTATATCTATCGGTGAAATTTCCGAAATCCTCAGACCATGGAAAAGGTATCGGCTGTTCGAATTTATCCAGACCAAGATCATCCGCTATATTCATAATCAGTCTGACCATTTTGCTGTCATTTGTAGTCGAGGGAAATATCTCATCCCAGCTTATCTTCGTATCCAGATTCCAGCTTTCACAAAGTCCCCTGACCATATCCTCGCATTTGGCCGAAATCCTGTCCATAACCTCATCCGTATGCGACCTCAGGGTAGCCATGACTGTACCAAATCCCGGCGAGGTTCCGAAAGCCCTCTCTCCCACACGAGCGCTTATCACAGTTACCTGGGCGGCCTCATGCAGGGCGGAATGAAACTGGGTTATTGCGCTGAAACCATTGATAAGCTGGGCCACAGCCATAGCCGGGCTTTTCCCTTTCTGCGGTTCGGCGGCATGCGAGGTCTCCCCCAAAAGCTCCACGATCAATCCCTTCGAAGCAGAAGCAAAAACACCTTCACGGTATACGACCTGCCCCAGAGGAAAGCCGGGGAGATTATGCAAGGCGAAAACATAGTCGGGGGCAATCTGCGAAAATTTCTCATCATCCAGCACCCATTGAGCGCCCTTGCCAACCTCCTCGCCCGGCTGATACAATAGCACCACTCTGCCCTTATCGGGGCGATTATTATGCAGAATCTGAGCCAGCCCGGAAACGATAGTCATATGGCCGTCATGACCGCATTTATGCGAAACACCATCGGTTTCAGAAGCATATTCGAGCTCGATGGATTCAGGAATTGGAAGAGCATCCAGATCGCAGCGGATCAATACAGTCGGCCCCTCGGATTTTCCCTGATACACAGCGCCGATGCCATACCCGCCGATGCCGTCAACAATCTGGTCGGGAAGATATTTGCCAAGGTAATCCTTAACGAGGCTTGCTGTCCTTTCTTCCCTGCCGGAAAGCTCCGCATTGCGATGCAATGTCTTCCTCAATTCCAGCAGCTCGTCCAGTTTTATTTCCATTTGTGCTCCAGCCTGCTTTCTCAATCAGCAAATTCCCATATATATTATATATCGCACAATGTCAAACTTCTTCGACAATATAATTTCGCAAAAATATAATATTTTTCTCAGATGGCAAGACCTTTGAACACAACTTACTTTTTTATATGACCAATTGATTTTTCAATCAAATATTGTTATATAATTATATGTTACAAGAATCGGTATGACGAAAATAATCATCTGGATACGAAAAAGGGCTGTTTGGGCAATTAAGCCGTTTTTTTGCCTCATGATCCTGCATCAGCTATCAGGCACTTGTTCATATTAATACCCGGCCTTCACAGGCAGTCTGAACACGGAAGTCTTTTCGCAGGGCAATGGTTTTTTCAAACCGTTCGGCCCTATTGTATCCGATAAAAAGGAGATCACGAAATGAATCCCCCAGATCATGAAATAACAGCAGAGGCCGCAGTAGAAATCGAAAAGCTCGATCCTCGCGAGGCCTTAAAAGAAATGATAATCTATAATCCGATGAAAAACCCGGAAAGGACAAATGCCACAATGGGACGGGTTGAAGAGGTAATCGGTATTATCATCGAAAAGAATGACAAAGCCAAATTTTTAAGCGACAAATGCAAATCCGAAATAAAGGGACATGAACTCGATGAGCCGATGACCGCTGGCGAGGGCACAGCAGTTGCCGATATCCTGGCGACTGAGCTAAATCAGGAGCAGCTTGGACAGGCTGTCAGGCTTTTTTATGAATCCGAGATTTCCACCGAGGAAGTCGTGGCCATGCACAAAAAATATAAAATCCCCGTATCGCATCTCGAGGATGATCTCCTTCCGGTGCGCGGTAAGGGCGCCAGAATCTGGGATTCAAAGGGCAAAACGTATATCGATCTCGACAGCAATTACAGTGCAACCAATCTCGGCAATGCCAATCCGGAAATCGCCCGCGGCCTTTATAACCAGGCCAATCTTCTCATTTCGCAGAAAGAGGACCGGATTCAGGTGGCACGGACACGCTTTCTTAGAGAGATCAAGGGCATGATGCCGGAAGGCCTGACTCATTTCTACTGGCAGAACTCGGGCGGTGAGGCGGTTGATAAATCTATCAAAATCGCCAAGGCTTACACCGGCCATACCGGCGTGGTCGCATTCGAAAACGGCTTCCACGGGCGCACTCACGGCGCGGTGGCGGTTACCTATAATAAAAAATACCGCGAGCCATTCGGCCTGCATAACGAATCATGGGTACATTTCGCACCCTTTGGCAATCTTGACGCGGTCGAAAAATATCTCTCTTCAGGCGAGGCCAAATCCGTAATTTTGGAATTGATTCAGGGCGAGGAAGCCGGGATCAATCCCGCTACGCAGGAATTTGCCCACGGCTTAAGAGAGCTGTGCGATAAATATGACGCTGTCATGATTGCCGATGAAGTTCAGACCGGATTCGGACGAGTAGCTGAAGACGAGGGTCAATGGTTCGCCAGCCATGTTTACGGTATCAGCCCGGATATTATGACAATCGGTAAATCATTCGGCGGCGGCTATCCGGTAACGGCCGTGGTGACCAAGGCAAAGATTTCTGAGAAGATGTATGGGGGTATGGACGGCTCCACTTTCGGCGGCAATCCCATGGCAATGGTGGCGGCGCTGATCGCTACCCGTCAAATGCGTACCTTAAATCTGCCCGGGCTGGCGGCTAAACGCTCGAAAGAATTCGCCGCCGGACTTGAAAAGATAAAATCGCCAATACTTAAAGGATTCCGAACTGCCGGTTTGATGATCGGTATCGATTTCGACAGCCAGGAAAATATGGCAAAGGTGCAGGAAGGCATGAAAAAATATGGCGCCCATTCCTCCCTCTCTACAGGGCCGACTATGCGCTGGATGCCGCCTCTTGTAATCGAAAGCGACGAGGTTCGGGAAGTCCTGACCGCACTGGAAAAATCTCTCAAAGACGCCGAGTAATATTAGAAACAATATGTAGGGCAGGAGCCCTGTGCTCCTGCCTATTTATGGTCGGCAGGTTCACAGGGAACCTGCCCTACTGCACCTAAAGATCTGTGACATTTGACGGATGATAAACTGTCAAATCTCGCAGAGATTTGACATGCATTTACCGT
>WJIM01000242.1 GCA_014730285.1 Candidatus Zixiibacteriota bacterium | reverse complement strand
GGAAAGCTTACTCTCGGTCTGCCCTTGCAGGCTGTCCCGCAGAACGTTCCATTCCGGCCAGTCAAAATGCTCCGGAGTGTTATGAATAGCAACGTCAAGAATCTCCGTTAGACGCGCCGTATCGTTTCTGACCGCCAGGCTGTCTATTACAATGTCATATTCCGAAGCGTAATAGCGATGAACCATCATAGCCGTGAACTCGCCGCGCGCATATTCGGGATCGCCCATGCCATCAAAGATGAAAGTATCGGTGAAGAGCTCATGGGAACGATTGACATTGTAAGTAAACGGCTCAGGGCCTCGAGGAGGCTGGGTTTCGCCGACAATAATCGTATCCTTGATCTTATAAAGATTCGTTACTCGTTCCAGATGCCGGTATTGATGACGGAATCTCATCCCTCTCACGGGTTCGGACAGGCTCGTGAAATAAACCGGGAAATTCATAATAAGAGTATCCCCTTCAACGGGCCGGAAGATATTTCCGGACGGTCCTTTAGCCTCCAGAGATGCCTCCAGCACCTTCTCGACAGTAAGCTGAGCCATCTGCAAAACACCGGTCCGCCGTCCCTGTTCATCGTAAATCGGCCGCGATCCAAAATAGGTCTTTCTGCCTATGAATGGATCGGTGTACATCTCCTCCGGACGTCTTTCCAAGCCTCTTTCCGATTCTATGTCCACAACTTTGATCTGATCGTTTTCAATAGCCATCGGCGCGCCGAACACCTCCTTACAGTGCAGCACATACCAATCGACATTGGCCAGGGATAGGTTTATTATCTTGACATCCTGCCTGAAGCCGTACGCCTCCTGCATAGCCCAGAGCGGATAGGTATCATTATCACCCGCAGTAAACAATACAGCATTAGTATCGCAGGCCATGAGCATATCATGCCCGAATTGATAGGGCAGCCATTCATTGGAGCGATTATTGTAATTGTAATTTTTGGCAATTGCAAATGCCGGCAGAAATATCGTAAGCGAAAACAGGACCGCCACCGGCACTATGAATTTATTCTTGCCCTTCTTAGAGCGCAAATACTCCAGCAGCGAATGCATGAATCCCGCTATTCCCAGACCGATAGCCCAGCCGAACATACCGAAACCGTGAGTCCAGAAATAGTCACGGTCGCGTACCTCAAGTTTGGCGTTGGAGTCCTCCATAACTTGCGTGCCATCGGCGAAGTTCATATAGAACGTTATGCCAATGGTACCCGCCATTACAATCAGGAAGATCATCAACCCCGACTTCCACCTGGTTTTCATAGCGTAGTAAAGCCCCCAGAGTCCAACGAACAGCCAGATGAAAAATATGGCTGAATTCGAGTACTGCTTCTTCCAGAAACCCAGCATACCCATACGTGGATAATCTCCGAACTGGTTCGCCAGCTCGCCCCGCCGGTCGAACATGCGCGTAAGCATATTCCCCTGGCCATACTGTTTGCGCGCAAGGTAATCGTTCATACGTGTGAGATCGTGGGGATTGGTCATGTTTATACGGGGACGATCCTGGGCGCGTACCAGAACCGTATACTGCACCGAAAATGCCAGCGCCATCATGGTCGTAAAGGCAATCGCCCAGCGCCAGTAATAGCTTTTGGTTTTAAAAGCAACCACAAGGAAAATCGGCAGGCCTATAAGGTTAATCCAGACCATCAGCCCCATAGAAAAATCCATTACGATCAGTGAGACTATGGCAAAAACCGCAAAAAGCGCCTGCCACAATCGCGAACCTGCGGCAGGGCCTGTGAATGTTCGCAGAACGAATACGGCCAGACCGCCTGCAGCGAACCATGCAAAAGCACCCGGCTCACGCTGTTTGATAATCAAACTGAGGATAACATAGCCCATGAAAATTGCCATCCAGGTCCAGTCGAAATCCTTTTTGCCCAATGCGCTCATGATACAGACCACCAGCCAGATAAATGTGGCATAGATAAAGTAGTCGTATGCTACCAAAAGCACCAGCCCGCACAAGAGCGAAATCCAGACCCGCGGCTCCTTCAGGAGCCTGGGAGAAGCAAGAAGCATAAACAGGAAAATCGGCGGTACCACGATGAACGCCGCCAGATGCGCTCCCACTCCCAGCATGACAATAAAGATCATCAGGAATATATATTTATCGCTGCCCGGCTCCTCGCGCTTCTCGTACCAGACCAGCGAGAGAAAGACAGCGATTATCGAGGTCAGAAGCGTCAGGCCGTAAACCTCCGCCTCCACGGCGTTGGTCCACCAGGTGCGTGAGAAGGCCATAAAAAGTGCGCCCACAATCCCGCCGATATACATTGGAAGACGGTCCACGAAACTGTCTTTTTCCTTAATCCACCAGCTTATGATTTTCGAAACGCACAGATAGGCAAAGCCGGCTGCGAAAGCCGAGGAAAAGACCGATACGAAAGTTATCCTGTGGGCGATATCGCTCCCCAGAAATGAGAGGGTGGAAAAGATTCTGCCGAATATAATAAAGAGCGGCGTGCCGGGCGGATGAGCGATGCCCAGTATCCGGGAGCAGGCAATAAATTCACCGCAGTCCCAGAGCGAAATAGATACCGCCATCGTTCGGTAATAGACAATAAATCCAACAAGAGTGACAAGCCCGGCTATAAGCCAGTTAAGTCGGTCTCTATTCGTAGTATTCATCCGGCCGATCCTTTCCTAAGCTTTGACGAAAATTTACCGATAAGGATATATAAAACGACACAAAATATCAACTCAAATTTCAATTCGGTGAGATAGTATGTTTGCATGGTGTACCATATTGTTTTTATTGGGAATCACGGCATTTCTCGACAGTTTGTTTAACTATGGCGATATATTCAGAAAAGTCAACTCGGTTTTATTCATGCTCGTGTCTCTGGGCCTTCTGGTGCGCACAACCACAAAAATGAGAATGCGCAAGATTGAGGGATATATCGAGAGAATCGACGAACTCGGAAGAGAAATCAACGAGATTAAGCGCGAGAAAGTCAAATCATCAGCTCCCAGGTAATGACTCCCGATATCAAGGACAATAGGGATTGCAAAGCAATCCCTTTCGGATTAATTACTTTCATTGAATTATAAAATCGATGGTCCTATCGGTTCCTGAATGATCTGTGGCATGCAACTTCAATCAGGAGCTTTCGATCTTACGTAACTGCCTGCGGGCGTACTCATAAAGCACTTTATTGGGGTAATTCTCCAGAATCACACGGTAGGCCTCGCGCGCCTTCTCATGATCATTGAGATGATAAAAGTAAAGATCGCCCAGATATTTCTGTGATTCTGCGGTATAGAAGCTTTCCTCGAAACTTTCCAGCACACGGTTAAAATATTCCAGAGCCCTCTGGTATTCTCCCTTATTATACAATATTTCGCCCGCCAGGAAGGTGGCCATCGCCGACAGATTGGAACCGCCCCGTCCGGATAAATCCACGAGCTTTACAAGTGCCGAATCCGCCTCGTTTTGCATAAGAAGCCGTTCGGCATCGGCATACATATCCAGATCAATAACTCCGGTACCCTGATTTTCATCGATAATAAGCATCTTGCGAAGGCAGTCATTAACATACATACTGCGCGGATATAATCCGGTAAGATGATTATAAAGGCCGCGGGCGTCACTGTATTCCTGCTTGAAGAATTCTATCTGTGCCCTCTTGAAGATCAGCTCTTCCTTGAGTTCTTTTTTAAGGCGGTTGGTCTCCACAGAGAGCAGAATGCTGTCGGCCAGCTTCAGATCATTGTCGATTATATAAGATTCCGCTATCCTGATTTTCGCCATCTCCGACCAGGCCTGCAACTGGGGGGAATTCAGTATGCGGTTAAAATAATGCCGGGCCGAGTCGGTCTGATAAAGCTCCTGCAGAAACAGCATTCCCAGCAGATATTCACCGTCGAATTTCAGTTTCGGATTCGGGCTCGATTCGATCACCTGATGATAGACCTGCACGGCCGAGTCGGCATGCCCGAGCTTGATAAAGGCCGCCGCCAGGCTCAGTTGTGCCCGTTCACGAAAACCCTGATCGGGATATTTGTCCAGAAGATAATGGCAGCTTTGGGCCGCCATCTCATACTCCTGGTTGTTCAAACAGGTTTCCGCGAAACCCAGAAGATGCTGGCCGTTTCGAAAATGCAGAGAATCCACAATTTTGTAGTTCTCGAATGCGCTGTCGTACCTGCCCTCACGGACCAGAAGTTCGGCATAAAACCGGTAAGACTGGAAGTTGTCGGGATAGCGCGCGATTATATCGTTAAAGGCCTTCTTCAATTCACCCAAATCATCGGCATCATTGATCAAAAATCTGAGTTGAGCCTCGCCGGTTCTGCGCATAGTCGTATCGGAGACCATGAACTTGAAATATTCGCGAAGCGAATTAGCATATTGCCTTTGACGCTGGTAAAGATTTCCGAGTTCGAGTGCGAAATGGGTTGAATCCATCAAACGCTCTCTGCCTTCGAGATAAATCTGGGTAGCCTCGGCATAATAGCCGTTTTTCAGGTAGGCCTGGGAAATATCCTTATAGGAACGGGAGCCGCCTCCGCGCGCCTTGAGGTATACTTTAAAGACCGAATCGGCAGATTCCATCTCCCCCATTTTGAGGAATATATCGGCGTAATCCAGATACAGCCGACCGCCGTTGAGCGTAACCTTCTTGTGCATATCCAGCACCCCGAGCGCATTTTCATAATCCTTGGCATCGAGGTAAATCCGATGTGCCGCAGTCAGCAGCTTCAAATCGGCGGGAAAGCGTCTGAGAAGAGGCTCAATCAGCTCTATTGCATCCTCGACCCGGCCCAATTCAGAATATCTTTGGGCACGATCCAACGTTCTGGTTTCTGCCGGCGGCAGGGCGCTGGCGGCAAACGAAAGTGATAATATAAATATTAATGTCAGAAAAATCGTGTTCTTTTTGAGCATTACTTATCCTGATTGTTGTTCAAGAGAGCTTTGTAGTAATCCTTAATCAGCGCTTCGTATTCCGGAGGATAAGTTTCTTCCATGAATTTTTCCAGCTTGGCGCGATAGGCAGATTCCTGCATGCGCTTTTCCAGCTCAAGTTCAGCCGGGGATTTGCGAATGACATCCTCGCCGCTATCCGCCCTGCGTTTTTCGGAATAATCGCGTCTTTCGAGAGAAAGCTGGAAATCGAGCATGCGCGAATAAATCCGCTTCTGCCTGTCCAGAGTGGGACTGCCGACATCGCCGGATTCCAAAGCCTCGATAACCTTTTTCATTTCCTCGGCCATCTTGTCCAGGCGTCCGGCCACATCCTTGCGGTCGCCGAACTCATCCACCATTTCGCTAATGCCCTGCCTCAGGTTTTGCTGCTGCGCTGCCAGCCTTCTGAGTGCATCCTGGCTGGGTTTGCCCGGCTTCTGGCTGGGATTGTTGCACATACTCTGAGTCTGCTTATTTATCTTCTTCTGCCCCTTGGACATCTTATTCATTTTCTGGAACATCGACTGATTGTTGCTGCAGCTCGAATTGCACTGCGACTGGCTGTTCAATGATTCAATCAAAGTCTGCGCAGACTGATTGAGCGAGTAAATGCCCTCCGATTGATGGTTGGCCGCGGCACGTCCGTTTTTCTCGCTCAAGGATGAAATCGAATTCTCCATCGAATTGCAAACGCCCTTCATAAACTGATCCAGAGCATTCTGGATAAAGACCGACTGCTTGGCGATCTCTTTGAGCTCCCCGCGCAGACGCTGAGCCTCACTTCTGAGGTCCTGCTGCTTCTGAGCATACTCGGGAAGCATTTGCGATCTCGGGGACAAGGGCATAATCTCATTATAAAGAGCTTCCTGTTCATCGGAGAGATACAGAAGGTCATCAATCGCATTACGCATCTTCTGAGCCATCTCGGCCGACATCTGGTTATTGAACTTCGACTGGGCATTTTTCATCTTCGAAAGCATATCCTCGATCTTGGCCGAGGCTGTCTGGCCGGACTGCATGGCCTGCTGCTTTTGCTGATTCTGCATGCTTTCCGACATCTCGTCCATATCCTGGTCGGCGTCGGTATTCTCCACCGCCTCGCAGAATTCACCGGCATTGGGCTCCTGATCGAGCTTATTTTCGGCCAACATCTCACGAAGATCGGAGGCCTCTTTCTTTAGATTCTTAGTATCGGATTCATTCTGATCTTCTCGGCTCTTGAGCTTGGGCAGTTCGGATTTGTCGGACTGTTCTGCCTTTTCATTGACGGAATCTTGATTCTTCAGAATTTCTTCCGCCATGGCGATCATAGCCTGCATCTTCTGCTCGATCTGGAAACGCTTGAGCTGGGATATGGCACGGTCGATGTTCTGGATCATCTCATCGGTAGACATCTCGAAATCCTTCATGGCCCGCTCGAGCTCATTCTTATCCATATCCTCCATAGCTTTCTGAAGCTTTTTCATCGCCTCCTTCATCTCATCGGTGGCAACCTCCTCAAAAAGCTTCTGGAGCTCATTAAGCTTCTGGATCATTTCCAGCGTCAGAAGATCGTTTTCCTTGGCCTCCTGGTTGAGCTTGTCGAACTGCTCGGCCATCTTTTCGAGATTATCCATCATCTTCTGCTGATCCTGATGCATCTTCTCGATATCTTTCTGGGTCTCCCATTCGGTCTCATCCTGGAACTGCAGGTCCTCGCGCAGTTCTTTGGCGCGTTCCTGAAGCTCCATCTCCTGCCTGAAGGCCTCGACCATTTCAGAGATCATATCCTCACGCGCTTCCTCGATATCCACGAACATCTCCTCGATAGTGGGATGGCGCGCAGTATAGGTTCTGGAAACCGCCGACTTGGGGCCGGAGATATTATCGTTATCCCAGACCTCAAAATAATAATCGACGAAACTGCCGGGATAAAGCCCCTTGTTGGAAAGATCCCAGTAGAACTCTATAAGCTGATCGGCTTTGGACTTATCGAATTTAAATTCGATAGAGTCGCTTTCGACCTCCATAGGCGAGAGATGCACATTGTAGTGCAGTACCAAACGCGAGAAGCCGTAATCATCGGACAGCGTAGCCGCCAGATCGAAAGCCAGGAAATCATCGAGGTCGATATTATTACCCGGCTTGACTATCTCAACCGAGGGGAACCTGTCCTCCACCATATAAATTTTATACTCGATCGGATCGGGATTGGAATGACCGATATTATCTGTGACTTCCAGATGATACGAACCGCTCTCCCTCACATTCAGGGTCTTTTCGAGCCTATTTCCGTCGATCTTTAAATCCTCGGTTGCATCATCTTCGTAAACTATCCTGCCGTCCACGACCGGCTTATTCAACTCGGCTTCAATTTTGACACGGGTGCCTTTAAGGGCCTGAATAGTGCCGTCGTTTTCATCCAGCACCACCGGTGCAAGGCCGGTATATTTGGGATAGAAATAGGTCAGCTTGATATTGTTGATGCGCGGTTTATCGACAACCTTAACATTGTAAACATCCGAGATTCTGTCACCAGCCTCGACATAGTATTGGAGATTATGCCTGATCTCCTTGAACTCGTATTTGAAAAGCGAGGTGTCGGAGGCGACGGCAAATGAGTCGGATGCTATTTCGGGAATATTATCGATTTTGTCTTGACGTTCTATATCCGCCGAACGCCATTCATCGGCAAACTTCCAGTGAATCCTGGCATCTTCGGGAAGCCTGCTCCCGAATACGAATGCATCGATATCCAGATTATCGAATTTCAGAATATCGACATTTTGCGGCGAGACCTGCAAATCATAGGTCAATACCTTGGGAATCTCCTTTAACGGATTCGAGAAAACATCCATCGAGGAGTTGAAGATTGCGGGCGAAAACAGCCAGAATGCGAATGTCAATATCAATGTCGTTCCAAAATATTTAAAACCTTTGGAGATATTATTCGATTTATAGCTTTTCCTGAACTCGATTTTATTGGATAAATCCTCGGCCTGCTGGATACACTGCTCGATTAAGGCCGGGGAATAGTTTTCCCTATTATTCAAGAGCTTTCTTTCAAGCTGCAGGGCCGCGATCATACGGTTCTTAAGATCGGGATAACGTTTCTCTACCAGAAGCGCCAGTTCCTCGTTGGAAGGCCTCCTGATAATAGGCCAGATAATGAACCACAGGAAAAAGCCCACGCCGGCCGCCATAACAACCGATATGAAGGCGGTACGGTACCAGGTTGGCAAATAGAAGAGAGCGTGGCTGAGTGCAGCCAGAAAACTAGCCGCCAAAAACAGCGACAATAGCATCAAGAGACCGTAAAGGACTCTCTTACCAAGGATGTAGCCCCCCAGCCTTTTCAGGCGCGTTGTTATAAGCGCGATTCTTTTATCATCGGGCATACAATCCTCACTAATTTAAAAGTACCCAGGTTAATATATTAGCCCCCATCCGCAAAGCGGCCTGACGCTTCTCGGGGGAATCTTTATGTACTGACGGATCTTCCCAGCCGTCGGCGATATCCGATTCATAAGCAAAAAGGGCCACCAGACGGTCGTCTAAAAACCACCCGAATGCCTGCGGCGGCTTTTCGTCATGCTTATGTATTTTCGGCAGACCGTTGGGAAAATTGTAATAGCAATTGAACATTTCAAAACTGAAAGGAAGCTCTACCGGCTCATCGTCCGGGAAAACCTCCTGCATCGATTCGAAAAACGACTCTTTCATACCATACGAATCATTGGCAAACAAAAACCCGCCCGCCGAAAGATATTCGCGCAGCCTCGAGGCCTCCTCCGGGGAAAACCGGATCGGGCCGTGCCCTGTCAGAAACAGGAAAGGATAGTGAAAAAGTTTTTCGTCGGTCAGGGTCAACCTTACCTCCTCCGAGGCTATCTCGATCGGGCAGTTGCGATTAACGAATTCTATAAGGTTCGGCAGCGCCGAGGGTCCCCAGTACCAGTCTCCCCCGCCGAAGTATTTCAGGCGGGCAATCTGCACCGCGCTGGGATTATCATCCGAAGCCTGTGCAGTTCCGGAGATTAATATCAGGAATAAAATCGGCAGTATCGCGTAAGAACAATGTCTGATTGCCGTTATCATAGTATATTAAACAGCCTTTCGGGGTAAAAGTTTGATTTCAGCCCTTAAAAAATCTAAAGATAAGTAATTACGTGTTATTTTTATTAATGGTAGCGAAAAATCCGCTTTTGTCAAGTATCTAAATGGTTAGATACCAAAGGATTTAAAAGGACAAAAGGGGCAATCCTTTTAAACCTGTAAAGAATAAAAAATGAACCGCGGTCCATGGGGAGATTTTACCTGTTGCCGTAACCGGACCGCGGCCATTAATTGGATTTAAGGAGATGATCCACAATTACAAAAGCCAGAGCGGCTTGTTCATTGCGACTGAGATCTCTATCTATCATATTCAGACAGTTCTTAATCCTTTCCGAACTCTCCGGATTCTCGTTGGCCATATCAAGCGCTTTCTTCATCTGCGCCTCATTTATGCAATAAACGGACTCGCCGCCTGAAATCTCAATTGGCTTTATGCTCATAACATACTCAAATTTATAGCCTTAAGCCTGAAATGACTGCCCGCATCCGCATGATTTCTGGGCTTTATTATTGGCAAAACGGAAACCGGAATTAATAAGATCGTCGGAATAATCTATCTCAAGGCCTGAAGTGTAGAGCGCGCTTCTCATATCCGCCACAACCTTCAGGCCGTTATTATCATAAAGGACCACATCATCATCCGTCATTTCATTATCGAAACCGGGATGAAAGGTCAAACCGGCACACCCGCCGGCAATTACCTTGATGCGCAGAAAATCGTTGGGATCGGTCTTCAGACCCAATAGCTCGTCCTGCGCTTTACTGCTAATCTCTATGTTCACTGAAGCGAACTCCTTTCGGTTTTCCTCATATTAATTGATTTTATGAGGAAAACAAGATGATATTTATCTTGTTATATTATTAATCGGGTATTTGTGGGAAAGTTCCGGGCAAATAGGCATGTTTTACTGATTAATCCGCAAAATCAACCCAGGGCGACATCGAGAGTCATCATGACCGCAAAGCCCAGAATAACCCCTGCTGTGGCGGCATGCGAAT
>WJIM01000241.1 GCA_014730285.1 Candidatus Zixiibacteriota bacterium | reverse complement strand
TGTGGGTGGCACAAATACAATGGAGATATGGATACAAAACGACGAGAACATCGAAGCCCTGTCCCTGGCTTTTGAATTAAGCGGCTATACAGGCACCATAATCTGGGATGAAACCTATGGAGCCGATCCGCCCTTTGAGCGTCATAATGACGGCGAGATCAGCCTGCATCTGGAAACAGACAGCACCTTCCTCGAGGACCAGGAACTACCGGATGTTGTTTTGCTGGCGGGATACGCGCTTCCGGATAAATATCCGCTTCAGAATAATAGTCTGCGGAAGGTCTATTCGCTTCAATTCGAAATTCCAATGGGCCAGCCAATCGGCTCGATCTGCGTGGATAATATTTATCAATACCACGGCGGCGACTGGCTCTTCTACGAATCATTCGGAGCGGAGTATGCCCCGAATTATTTCGGATGCGTAAATCAATCTCCGCTTTATCCCGATTGTGATGCGGTATGTTTCCCGGTGGAGGAGATTCCCGCTCCTGTGGCCGATTTTGCTTTCTCCCCGGATTCGGGGGATATTCCTCTGGAGGTTCAGTTCCTGGATCTTTCCACGAATTCACCGGATAGCTGGCTATGGTATTTTGGAGACGGCCAAACCTCGATGGAACAGAATCCATTACACGAATACACCAGCCCCGGTACATATTATCCCAAACTGGTCGTTTCAAACATCGGCGGCTCGGACAGCCTGACCAGCTTGGAACCGGTTATCGCAACCGAGCCTCAGCCCGAGCCGGGTGTTTTCATCACTTGCCCGGCATTGCAGGAAACCTACAGCCCATCAACCGATACGATAAGTTTTAATGTGGAGTTAATAGGAACGACGGCGCAAAGCTTTAATATGAATATCAATGACAATCTGGGCTGGTTTATATCGCCTACTTTTGTGCAGTTCAGCCTGGATCCCGGGAGCGATACTACGATCAATGTCGCCGTGTTGGTTCCGGAAGGCATGCCCTATAACGAGGAAAATCCTATTACCGCAACCGTCACATCTCAAAGCGATCCAATGACCACAGACACCGAAAGCTGTATTCTCAAAGTGGTCAGCTTTATCTGTGGTGATGTTAATCTTGACGGGAATATTAATGTCTCCGATGCGGTCCATATAATAAATTTTATTTTCCTGAGCGGACCTGCGCCATGCGAACCGAATAATTAATTACATTGGCATGGGAATTGATGATGACGAATTTACATATATTCGGGAGGAAAAGATGAAAATTATAATAATATTAATCGGGCTTCTGCTTTTAAGCGGCATAGCTATGGCTGCAAATGATGTGGAAGTTCATGTAAACTGGCCGGCTGATACGGTCTTCATCGGATCGTACAATCAACTCCAAATCTGGATGGAAAATGATGTAGATCTGTTGGGCTATGCCATGGGTTTTGAATTCAGCGGCTATACGGGCACAATTATCTGGGACATGAATTATGGCGATGAACCGCCCGGAAATGTGGAAAACGATGCCAGAGGAGCGATACACCAGAATTTTGTTCCTCATGGATTTGAGGATAACATTCTGCCTGATTCCATTCTTATTGGCGGAGCCATGGTACCACCTGCCTACACCGGGCTGCCTGTAAATAACTCGAGATTGTGTTACACTTTGCGGTTCTATATTCCCGATGATGCCTCCGAGGAAACATTCTGCATTGATAATGTCTTTATACCCCCGGCGGGTGATTGGATTTTCGATGATGGAGCACAATCAATAATACCGGATTATCACGGCTGCCAGAATAGCGGACCACAGGATCCGGACTGCCCGGCCGTATGTTATCCGGTGAGAACTACAACACGGCTGTGCGGCGATGTAAATGGTGATGGCACAGCCAATTTATCTGATATTGTATTTATATTGGATTATTTGTTTCATGGATTTTCGGGAGCTGACTTTTTCAGGTGGGTTGTTTGCGATGTGACCTGCAATGGCAGGGTAAATATCGCTGATGTAGGGTACTTTATTGAATATATATTCATGGGAGGTAATCCCCCCTGTTATAACTGCCCGTAGCTGTAAAAGATTATTCAAAAATCCCGCCCGAAATCCTGGCGGGATTTTTTGTTATAGTTGATTGTTGAAACCTCAGCTGTATTCTATACCTTATAACTATATAGAGTTTTTTCAAAGAGAGGTTGAGATGATCACAGCAGATGAGAATGTTGAAGAGCTTTTGGAAAGATATCCGGAGGCCAACCGCTTTCTCATGAAGCGCGGCATAATATGTGTCCAGTGCGGTGAGACCTACTGGGGCAAGCTGGGCGATCTGATTGATGATAAGGGCCTGGATAAAAAGCAGATAATTTCGGAGCTTAATGCAGAGTTTGAAGAATATTAAATTAAGGCAAAATCTATGAAAAATGGAATATTTGGGCATCCAACCGTAAATATCATTGTCGCATTTCTGATATTAAGTATATTTATATCCTGCTCGGGCGAGAACGAGATTCAGAAAGATGAGGCAATGAAGATATCAGATTTATTTCCGTCTGAAATAGACGGGTGGTCGCCCTCCGGAGAATTTGAAACATACGACCGCGAGGGAATTTTCACTTACATTAACGGCGCCGGTGAAGTTTACCGAATGTATGACTTCCGTGAGGTCTGGGTGCGGCATTATGAAAAAGAGGGCGCGCCCGAAATTACGGTGGAGATATTCGATATGGGCAAGCCCGAGGATGCTTACGGCGTCTTTCAGCATGCCAGTCAGGGAGGAGATGCCGGTATCGGGCGGGAATCGGAATTCAACGGCGGTCTTTTGAGCTTCTGGCAGGGCTGCTACTACGTTACATTGCTTCCGGAAAAGTTGACCGATGACACAAAACAAGCCGTATTAAATGCCGGAAGTGAAATCGCCAAAAAGATTGGAGATAAAGGTGAAAAACCGGAGCTGGTTTCGTATATGCCTACCGAAAACAGAATTGCAAACTCGCTGAAATATTTCCACCTGCATACATCACTGAATTATCACTACTATCTTGCCAGTGAAAACATTCTTAACCTCAATGAGAGTACCGATGCCGCTCTGGCAGTTTATGATCCGGATCGGGTTTATCTTGTCCTGATAGAGTATCCCTCCCCTGAAGATGCGGAGGACGCGCGTTCGAGTTTTATCTCGGCTTATATTCCTGAAGCCGCCGAGGAAGGCATCTATGAGGTTCAATCCGACAACTGGACCGCAATCGATAAATCGAATGATTATCTTATAGTTGTATTCGATGCCGATTCAAAACAGGCTTGTCTCGATTTAATTAAAAATGTAAAAGAAAATTTGACCAAATAAACCCATCGGGGGATCAAATGAAAAAAACAGGCGAAGGCTTAACCCGCAGGGATTTCCTGAAAGGCGCAACATTCGCAACTCTGGCGGCTACAATGGGTCTGCCCGGGCAAACGTTTGCCGAAGGCGGAGAGAAATCGGAATCTTCCAGGGTCGTGCTGGTACGGCATGCCGATGTCTTAAGCAAGGACGGCAGTGCAAGTCAAGAAGTTACAGAGGAGATGATTCAAAGCGGCATACGCGAGCTTTTTCAGACCGAAACCGCTGAAGAAGCCTGGAAAAAGCTCTTCGGCCCCGAGGATATTGTCGGCATAAAAAGTAATGTCTGGGGACCGCTGCCTACTCCCGGTGCCGTGGAGAATGCCATCAGTAAGGGATTGATCTCGGCAGGCGTTGACGAAAAAAATATCGATATTGACGATCGCGGCGTTTTGAGAAACGAGATTTTCAAAAAGGCCACCGCTTATATCAACACACGTCCCATGCGCACCCATCACTGGTCAGGTGTGGGCGGATGTCTCAAAAATCCGATCATGTTCACACCTACGCCCTGGGCATATCATGACAACTCCTGCGCCGATCTTGCAAAGGTCTGGGAGCTTTCTGTTCTGAAGGATAAGGTCAGGCTCAATGTTCTGGTAATGTTCACCCCGCTCTTTCACGGTGTGGGCGCACATCATTTCAATGCGGAATATACCTGGAGATACAACGGACTTATTCTGGGTACGGACCCGGTAGCGGTCGATTCGACCGGATTGTCGATTCTAAACTCCAAACGCCGGGAATATTTCGAGGAAGACAGGCCAATCAAGCCGCCGGCTCACCATATTGTATTTGCCCAGACCAAACATAAACTGGGAATCAGCGATCCTTCCAGAATCGACCTGGTAAAGCTGGGATGGAAAGAGAATATTTTGATCTAAAAGGAGAAGCCCGCAAAAAACTTATTTGCGGGCTTTAACATGTCTTTTTAAATTCGCAGCTATCTGTTTTTCTATGTCTCTTTGGAATCTACTGCACAGGTAATCTTAATCACCTTGGCCATCTCCGAATACAGGTCGGAAAGACGTATAAGCCCTACGATATCATTACCTCTGGTAACCGGAATGGAAAGCGACTGCCACATTACGAATTTATGAATTGCCTCCGACAGCGGAGCCTCCTCATCAATATTCTCGGCAATTGAATGGCAGACATCCTTGACGACGATATTCTTGGCGCGTCTGCATATATCCTCGAACTTATAATCCCAGAATTTATACGTCTCCATCATGGAATTCACGAACTCCGCGCTAAGCCCGGCCCGCGCCAGGGTCTTTAGATCTCCGAGGGAGCTGTATTTCGGCTCGAGCGCCTTCAAAAAAGCCAGATGCCCGAGTTTGCCTACGATTTTTCCGCCCTTATCCTTGATTAAAACCGCCCTGTGCTTCATCCTTCCGGGAGGAATCTTGGCCTGAGCCTCTTCCAGAGCTACGACGGCATCAAACAAAGTTGCGTCCTCATCTATTACAGCATAATCCTCAAGACTGACCATCAGGTCTTTTACTTTTCTCGAATCCATTTATCTATCCCTCGCTTTTCCCTCTTATGAAAAACTATTATTTAAAAGTATAACAGATCGAAATCCGTTTAGTGCCGATTACGGCGCTTTTTCTATTTTACAAGGATCGGCATTCCCATTATAGGCCATACTATGAGAACAAAGAAGCCCAGCACTACCAGCAGAATCCCGCTGGCAGGCAGTCCCTTAATGAAAAACTCCGACGACGAGAACTGTCTGCTTTCATAGGCGATCGCATTAGGAGCAGCCCCGACCAGCAGAAGGAACGGCATTCCCGCCACAACCAGGGCACAGAACAGGATCACCTCCGGCGCAACACCCAGATAAGGCGCAATTACTAGCGCCACCGGAAGCGAAATAGCGATCGCTGCCACGTTCATAATAAAATTGGTCATCATCATCACAAAGAAACTGATGCTCATAATAAATATGAACCAGTGCGCCTCCTGAAACATAACCAGCCAGTTAATAGCCAGCCAGTCTGCCGCTCCGGTATTATACAAACAGAAACCGATACTCATCGCTCCGCCGAAAAGCAGGATGATATTCCAGGGTATCTCCTCCAGGTCTTTGATCGTAAGGACCTTCAGCATAAAGAAAAGAATTGTCGTACATAGTATCACCGCGCTTTTATTGATCGGCGCCAGAGCCGGTACGAAAGAGCGAAGTCCCAGAACAGCTATACTCGAGAAAACGATTAAAAGAGTCAGGATTTCTGTCTTCGAAATTGGTCCGAGTTTATCTGCAAGAGGTTTAACCCGCTCCCGCAGACCGGGTATGGTTTTCTTCTCCGGTTTATATATTACCATAAAAAATGCCCACAATATTACGACCATTATCGCCCCGATAGGCAGCATATAATATGTTAATCCGAAGAAGGTTATCTCTTCACCGATAACTCTTTTGTAGAAGCCGATTGCTACCGCACCTCGTGCCGCCCCCAGAAGTGTAATAATCGATCCTGCTCCGGCCACATAAGCCATACCCATAAAAAGCCCCTTGCCGAATCGAGTGGGCTTGTTATCCTCGGCATACAGGCCGTAAATAGCTACAAGCAGCGGATAAACAGCCGCCGCCACCGCAGTATGAGCCATTATCAACGTCAGCGCCGCAGTCATTACAAAGGCGCCGAGATATATCATGCTGGTCTTTTCACCTACCAGAAGAAGCATGCGGTATGCCATGCGCCGGGTTAATCCGGTCTTGGCGAAAGACATACCGATCACAATCGAACCCAGAATGAACCACACCGAGGGATCCATAAAATCGCCAAAAGCCTGCTTGGGATCTCTGACCAGGAAGAGAGCCTGCAAAACTCCAATAGTAATACTTGTGACTCCAATCGGCACCACCTCGAATACCCACCATATCCCCGCCAGCAGGAATATGGCTAATGAGGTCTTCCCTTCGGGGGAAAGGACAAAATGCTTGCCCTGCGGATCAACGGCATCTCCCCAGGGAGGAGAAAAGTAGACGATGCAGAACAGGGCCGCTCCCAAAAATATAAAGAAAAGCCGCCGCAAGTCGATACCTCTCGGCTTCTGGGCCTGCTCTACTTTTTCTGCTGTGGTATCAGCCATAGCGCGTTATCTCCTGTAAGCTTCCAGCCGCTTGTAATGATCCCCTTTAAAAATGTCTGATTGAACCTGACAAACGATTAATGTGTCGGTCATGGCTGGTGCAAGACCTGTGTGAATGGCCATTGCGGTTTTCCTCAATGAGAATTTACGGTCATTCATAATCTTTATTGCGGCAATTAATTTATCATTTCTGCCTTTCAATGTCAACAGAGTAAATGACGAATTTGATAATTTTTTCACAAGATCGCCTGTAATCTTGATACGATAATTAGGCCGTCTGCACTGCCCATATTCAAAAAAATCCTTGCCAAAACCGCACCCAGAATATATCCTCTACGCTGAAAGGAATTGGCTATGAGTGATATACGTGTAAGAATCGCCCCCTCACCGTCGGGGTATTTTCATGTCGGTACCGCCCGTACCGCTATCTTCAACTATCTATATGCCCGCGCCAAAGGCGGCAAATTCGTGTTGAGAATCGAGGATACCGATGTCGCCAGATCGTCTAAAGAAATGGTGGATGTTATCCTGGACGGGCTTAAATGGCTCAATGTTGAATGGGATGAGGGGCCGTATCATCAATCCCGCCGGCAGGATCTCTATCCGCCCTATGCGGAAAAACTGCTGCTTTCGAAAAGGGCTTACCGCTGTTTCTGTACTCCTGAGGAGCTGACGGCAAAACGCGAGGAAGCTCAAAAGAATAAGCAAACATATCAATACGACCGTAAATGCCGCGATCTTACTGACGAGGAGGTTGATGCTAACCTCAATCAGGGTAAGAAGTTTACTGTACGCCTCAAGCTCCCGTTAGAGGGCGAAGCTGAATTTCATGATGAGGTTCTGGGAGAGATGAAGAAGGCCTACGAGGATCTGGATGATTTTATAATAGTCAGGTCTGACGGCAGCCCGATTTATAATTTCGCTGTGGTGGTGGATGATATTTTGATGAAAATAACTCATGTTATTCGCGGTAACGATCATGTAGCCAATACCTTCAAGCAGAATGAGATTTATGATGCTCTGGATGTGGATCGTCCGGTATACGCACATCTCCCCCTGCTCCTGAGACCCGACCGTTCCAAGGTCTCTAAACGCAAGGGTGATAAATCGGTAACTGAATATCGAGAAGAGGGTATACTGGCAGAGGCGCTTTTCAATTATCTCGCTCTTTTGGGATGGTCTCCCAAGGATGATCGGGAGTTGATGTCGGAAGACGAAATAGTTAAGGTTTTCGATTTTAAGGGAATCAATCCCACCAATGCCATATTCGATCCGGTTAAACTGAATTGGATGAACAGCCAGTATGTTATGAAGGCCGATAATCATACCCTGGTTCAGATAATAACCCCGTATTTAATAGAGGCGGATCTTGCCACCAAATACTGGATCGAGACACGCTGGCAGTGGATGCTAAAGGTTGTCGAAGCCTTAAAAGAGCGCTGCACTACTTTGAAAGATTTCGCGGAAAACGGATACTACTTCTTCAAGGATGATTTCGAATACGATCCCAAGGGTGTCAAGAAGAGATTCAAGGGAGATGATCTGCCGGATCAGCTCGACTCTGTCCGTGAGGAGCTAAAAAAGCACTACGAGCTCAGGAAGGAAACAGCTGAGAAGGTCGTACGCGACAAGGCCGAGGAATTCGGCGTTAAACCGGCCGCCCTGATTCATCCGATCCGATTATCCCTGACCGGTGTTACCGGCGGCCCGGGCTTATTCGATATTATAGAAATTCTGGGGCAGCCGGAAGTTGATAAAAGGCTCTCAAGGGCTATCGAATTTATCCGAAATTTGAATTAAGGGGATGCGATATGGCGGATGAAGCGAAGATAGAGAAACTGGAAAAGGAAATCGAGAATCTGGAGATTCAGTACGAACAGAGCCAGAAGGAGGCTTTGTTCGATAAATCCAGACAGGCCAATATCTATAAACAGTTGAAGAAAAAGCGCAAGCAGCTGGAACAACTCAAGAAGGAATAACTATTATATTAGTGTTGTCAGGAGCGGACGCAGATTTCAAAGCTTGCTCTTGACAAACGAAAACGATTTATATATTTTCAGCAAACTTTACTGGGCGATCGTCCAATGGTAGGACATGCGGCTCTGGACCGTATAATCGGGGTTCGAATCCCTGTCGCCCAGCTTTTTTGTGCCTGGCATTTACACAGTCAACAGAAAGAACCCTATTTTTCCAGACCTGCGTAATATCGTATTCAAAACCTATGGTTTGATAGGTCAGATCCATGAATCATTGGAAGCTTTTGGGAAATAGATAAGAATCGCATTTGTGTGTGGATCATTCGCAAGAGGCGAAGAGGATTCCAGTAACGATCTTGACCTGTTTGTAATC
>WJIM01000240.1 GCA_014730285.1 Candidatus Zixiibacteriota bacterium | reverse complement strand
CCCGTTGAAATTCGACCGTTTTTTGCGAAAGTGGCGGAATTGGTAGACGCGCTGGACTTAGGATCCAGTGGCCGAGAGGCCATAGGGGTTCGATTCCCCTCTTTCGCATTTTAAATTTGGAACAAATTGTCCCCATAGGACATATTGTGAAAGTGAAAACAAATTAATCTTCCCAGGAGGATAATTGAAATACGATATTAAAGAAGAACAGAACTGGCACAGAAAACTAACCATCACGATCCCCGAAGACGATGTCAACAGCAAATTCAGCGAGGTCTACAAAGTCCTCAGGCGCGAGGCCAAAATTCCGGGATTTCGTCCCGGCAAAGCGCCGCTGGATATAATCAAATCCCGTTACGGCAAACTGGCCGAAAAAGAGGTGCTGGAGACAATGGTTCCCGACGCCTACTCCGATGCTATCAAGGAATCGGGCGTATTTCCGATCAGCGAGCCGGAATTTTCGATGATTAAGATCGAAGAGGGCAAGCCGATTGAATTTACGGCCGAGTTTGATGTCAAGCCGGATGTCAAGGCCGAAAAATATACAGGATTCACATTGAAAAAAGAGCCGGCCACTGTTAATGAGGGTGATGTAGATAAGGCCTTTAACCATATAGTCGACCAGCATTCCTCAATGAAGCAAAAAGAAGAGGGTGAAGCGTCCGCCGAGGGCGATGTGGTTATTGTGGATATGGAAAAAACTTCGGATCCGGATAATCTCGTTAAAGACGATAAGATGAACGATTTCACCTTCGAGCTTAACAAAGATGTCACCCTCCCGGAATTCACCGACAAGTTGATCGACACCAAGCCGGGGGATGAGCGTGAAATCAATGTCACCTATCCCGAGGATTATTACGATAAGAATATGGCCGGAAAGAGCCTCGGATTCAGGGTTAAGGTCAAGGAAATCAAAGAGATAGTGCGGCCGGAGCTGAACGAAGAATTTTTCAAGCAGTACGATGGGGCCTCCAGCGAGACAGAATTGAAGGAAAAAATCAGGGCCGACCTTCTGGAACGCAAGAAACAGGAAATCGAGGGCGATATCAAGGAGCAGGCCATAAAATCGGTGATTTCAGCCAATGAATTCGAAATGCCCCAATCACTTCTGGAAAATTATCTGGACGCGATGGTTGAGGATATGAAAAAGCAATATCCGGATCAGGAGATCGATGAGCAGGATGTTCGGGAGAAATACAAACCAACCGGAATCCGTTTCATCCGCTGGAATCTGCTTTATCATGAGATTGCCGAGAAGGAAAAAATCGCTGTTACAAAAGAGGATACAGATAATTGGCTGCAAAAATTTGCCGATAGAGCAAATATGGACGTGGAAAAGGCCAGGGAATTTCTGGCCGCCCAGAAAAAAATCCAGGATATAAAGGAAACGATTCTGGAGGAGAAGGTTTTAAACTATATTATAGAGAATTCTGAGATCAAGGAAATGGATCAGTAAGAGAAAGGAAGCATAATGCCTTTAGTTCCCATCGTAGTTGAACAGACAGGACGCGGCGAGCGCTCATGGGACATATTCTCACGGCTCTTGAAGGATCGAATCGTATTTATCGGCACTCCCATCGACGATCATGTGGCCAATCTTGTAATCGCACAGCTTCTGTTTCTGGAAGCCGAGGATCCGGATAAGGATATCTTCATGTATATCAATTCGCCCGGCGGCTCGGTGACGGCAGGTATGGCTATTTACGATACCATGCAGTTTATCAAGCCCGATGTTGCCACCACGTGTATGGGTATGGCCGCCAGTATGGGCGCGTTGCTCCTGACAGCGGGCGCTAATGAAAAACGCTCGATTCTGCCGCATGCCCGTGTGATGATTCATCAGCCCTGGGGTGGCGTTCAGGGTCAGGTTACCGACATTGAGATCCAAACCAAAGAATACCAGACACATAAGAAGATATTGAACCAGATTCTGTCCAAACATACCGGCCAGGATTTAAAGAAGATCGAGAAGGACACCGATCGTAATTACTGGATGTCTTCCGAGGAGGCCAAGAAATATGGCTTAATCGATGAAGTCTATGAAGAAAGAGCTTGATTTAAGTTAATCGAGAATATAAATTCGCAAATTGGGCTTCGGATGAGCCCAATTTTTTTGGAGATGATTTTATGGCTAATCCACCTCTCGTTGATAAAAAATGTTCATTTTGCGGCCGCACCAGCCCGCCTGTGGCAAGGCTGTTTTCCGGGGATAACGCTCTTATCTGCAATGAATGTATTACCCTCTGTAATCGTATCCTGCAGGAAGAGGAACGCCGGGTAAAGATATCGCGTGATTTCAAGTTATTGAAGCCGGTCGATATAAAGACGTTTCTGGATAAATACATAATCGAGCAGGAAAAAGCCAAGAAGACAATCTCGGTTGCTGTCTATAATCATTACAAGAGGGTCATGGCTCCGAAGGAAAAAGATGATGTGGAGATGGATAAGTCGAATATTCTTATTCTGGGCTCTACCGGTACCGGCAAAACTCTGGCCGCGCAAACCCTTGCGCGCATGCTTTCGGTGCCGTTTTGTATTGCCGATGCCACTGTCCTGACAGAGGCCGGTTATGTGGGCGAAGATGTGGAAAATATACTTGTACGCTTGGTTCAGGCGGCCGATTATGATGTCAAGCTGGCCGAGTACGGTATTGTCTATATAGACGAAATCGACAAGATTTCCCGCCGAGACGCCAATCCCTCGATCACCCGTGATGTCTCCGGTGAAGGCGTACAGCAGGCGCTCTTGAAGATGCTCGAGGGTACCGAGGCCAACATTCCGCCCAAGGGCGGACGTAAACATCCCGAACAGCAATTCATCAAAATCAATACCAGAAATATACTGTTCATCTGCGGCGGAGCATTTGACGGATTGGAAAATGTCATAATGCGACGTGTGGGCAAAAAAGCGCTCGGTTTCCAGGCCGAAAAGAAAAGTATCGACAGCCGCAAAACCGGCGAGATTCTGGATCTTTGCCAGCCGGAGGACCTTCTCAATTACGGGCTGATTCCGGAGCTGGTGGGACGGATGCCGGTTATCAGCAGTATGCATGAGCTCACCACCACTGCCCTGAGACGGATTCTGACCGAGCCGACCAATGCCCTGGTCAAGCAGTACAAGAAGCTGTTCAAGATGGATAATATCGAATTGGAAATCGAGGACGATGCGCTTGACGCCATCGTTGAAAAGGCCCAGCTCAGAAAGACAGGGGCGCGGGCATTACGAGGTATCATGGAAGAAGCGATGCTGGAGGTCATGTATGATCTGCCCTCCAGGGAAGACATCGTAAAATGCGTAATCACCGAGGATGTGATACGAAAAGGATCGGAACCGAAGCTAATCCATAAAGAGAGACGCAGTGCTTAATAGTATTGATGTAGACTATAACGGTGAAAAGATCGAGATTCCCAATTCTCTCCCGCTTCTGCCTCTGCGTGACATGGTAATTTTCCCCAACATGGTCGTACCTCTGCTTCTGGGACGTCAATTCTCCATAGACGCCCTTCAGGAAGCTATGGTGGGCGAAAAGCTTATCTTTCTTTGCACCCAGCGCAAAGCCGAGGTCGAAGAGCCGGATCAGGATGATCTTTACCCGGTCGGCATGGTCGCCAGAGTCCTCCAGGTAATGAAGCTTCCCAGCCAGATGATAAAGGTTTTGGTAGAGGGAATCGTGAGAGGGAGCCTGGTCGATATGTATCTGGACGAAAACTGCTATACGGCCGAACTTGATTTCCCCGAAATATCCCTGGGCGCCAAACGAAACGATATCGAGGCATTATCACGCCAAGTTTCACGTTATTTCGAGGAATATGTACGCCTTTCGCATCGGATACCGGATGAGGTTTTGATGTATCTGGGTCAGATCGACGAAAATCAGAAGCTCGCCGATACTGTTGCTGCGCATCTCGAGGTCAAGCTAAAAGTGCGGCAAACAATTCTGGAAGCCTCAAGTATATATAAGCAGCTCAAGATGCTGGACGGCATTTTAAAGAATGAAATCGAAATTTTGAAAATACAGGATTCTATCGATACAAGTGTCAAGGAATCCCTTTTAAAAAGTCAGCGTGAATACTACCTCCAGCATCAGCTCAAGGCGATCAAAGAGGAGCTCGGGCAGTATGAGGAGGGCGGCGCTGATATACACAAATATGAAAATAAGCTCCGGAAGCTGAAAGCTCCAAAGGAAATTAAGAAGAAGGGGCGTGAGGAAATAGAGCGTTTGCAGAAGATGCATCCGTTCTCAGCCGAGGCAGCGGTAGTACGCGGATACCTGGACTGGCTGCTGGGACTGCCCTGGCATCACTATACGAGAGATAATGACGATTTCGAAGAGGTCCGCGGTATTCTTGATGAGGACCATTACGGTCTGAAAAAACCCAAGAAGCGCATATTGGAACATCTGGCGGTAATCCGTCTGGCGGGCAAGGTGCGCGGGCCGATTCTCTGCCTTGTGGGTCCTCCCGGCGTGGGCAAGACCTCGATCGGGAAATCGGTCGCAAGAGCGTTGAACCGCAAATTCGTACGGATGTCCTTAGGCGGCATGAAAGACGAGGCGGAGATACGCGGGCATAGACGGACCTATATCGGCTCTCTTCCGGGACGGCTGATTCAGTCGATCAAGCGAGCGGGCTCCTCAAACCCGGTCTTCATGCTGGACGAGATCGATAAAGTCGGCGCAGATTACAAGGGCGATCCAGCTGCGGCGCTTCTGGAGGCTTTGGACCCTGAGCAAAACAAGAGCTTCTCGGATAATTTCCTCGAGGTCGATTACGATCTTTCGCAAGTACTGTTTCTAACCACAGCAAATACCCTTCAGGGCATACCTCCGGCTCTTATCGACCGGATGGAGGTAATCCGTCTTCCCGGTTATCTGGATTTCGAGAAAGTGAATATCGCCAAAGACTATCTTATCCCCCGCCTGAAAAAGGAGATGGGGCTATCCAAATACAAAATCAGTTTGGATCAGCAGGTTTTACTGCAAATCATCCGGGATTACACTCGCGAGGCGGGTGTACGTGAACTGGAACGAAAGATTGCAGCTATTTTCAGGAGGATCGCCGAGGATGTGCTGACACATCCCCGCAAGCGCACATTCAAGATGACCAAAGCTAAAGTACGGCAGATTTTGGGTGCGCCAAAATTCCTCCAGATGGAGCGGTTGAAGAGTGATATTGTGGGACGGGCGTATGGGCTGGCATGGACAGAAACCGGCGGAGAGATACTTCCGGTGGAAGTCTCGCTTATGCCGGGTAAAAGCAAGCTGAATCTTACCGGCAAGCTGGGCGATGTTATGAAAGAGTCGGCCGCGGCGGCATTATCGTTTATCCGCAGTAATTACGATAAGCTGAATTTGAGTAAGGAATTTTACGAAAAGCAGGAAATCCATGTGCATATCCCGGAAGGCGCGGTGCCCAAGGACGGTCCCTCAGCCGGTATCACACTTCTGGCCGCGATGCTCTCGGCAGTGACCGATATACCGATATCTTCAGTTCTCGCGCTTACCGGTGAACTGACCCTGACCGGACAGGTGCTTCCGGTAGGCGGTTTGAACGAGAAATTTATCGCCGCCAAACGTGCCAAAATCAAGACTATAATCTGCCCCAAAAAGAATGAGGCAGAAATAGAGGAGCTTCCAGAAGAGATTACCGAAGGGCTGAATATAAAACTGGTCAAAAATGCCGACCAGGTCTTATCATTGGTATTTCCAAAAAAGAAGCGCAATGCTCGAACTAAAAAACGCTGAATTCGTTACTTCCGTTTTTGATCTCAGACAATTCAAAGGACGCAATTTACCCGAAATCGCATTTGCTGGACGCTCGAATGTTGGCAAGTCGTCGATGATGAACCGTCTGATGAATCGCAAAAACCTGGCCAAGACCTCACAGACTCCGGGCAAAACGCGCTCGATCAATTATTTTATAATCGGAAACAGCTTTTATTTCGTTGATTTGCCGGGGTACGGCTATGCCAAAGTGTCGAAGAAGATGCGAGATGACTGGGGCAGGCTGATGGCTGATTATTTCACGCATTCGCAGAAGCTCTGCGGGGTGGTTCAGATCGTGGACTGCCGTCATAATCCCACCGAGCTCGATTTACAGATGCATGAGATGCTGGAGGACTACGGCATTTATTATATAATCGTCCTGACCAAGGCCGACAAGCTATCGAATAATCAGCTCGTGCATTCGGTCAAAAAGTCACGAGAAAAATTTGGTCTTCCACCCGACCTGTACCCGGTGCCGTTTTCGGCCGTCAAAGGAACCGGCAAAAAACAGGTTTTGCAGTGGATAGAGTGGAGAATAAAGGAATGCAAAGGATAGGATCATGAAGCACACAGCAGTGGTTGGAAGCCAATGGGGTGATGAAGGCAAGGGGAAAATTGTAGATCTGCTTTCTGAGAAAGCGGATATAGTAGCCCGCTCGCAGGGCGGCGCTAACGCCGGGCATACGGTAATTATCAACGGCGAGGAGTTTATCCTGCATTTGATACCGTCGGGAATTCTGCATCCGGAAAAGGTCTGTCTGATCGGAAACGGCGTGGTTACCGATCTCTGGCGGCTTTTCGATGAGATCGAGGGATTGAAGAAAAAAGATGTCAGCGTTGACGGACGCATGTTTATCTCCGGGCTTTCGCACCTTGTAATGCCCTATCATAAATGGATGGAGAAGCATAATGAAGCTATGATGGGCAAGAACTGCGTTGGCACCACACTGCGCGGTATCGGGCCGACCTACACCGACAAATACTCGCGTTTTGGTATACGTGTATATGACCTTTTCTTCCCGGAAGTCCTGAAATCCCGCCTGGAGATGAACTACAGGCTGAAGGCTGCCACTGTTTCTGAATACGGCGAAGGCGATTATAAGGATATGAATAAGCTCTACGATCAGCTTATGGTTTTTGCCGAAAAGCTCAAGCCCATGGTCGTGGACGGGCCGATTTTTATGGAAAAGGCCAGCCGGGACAATAAACGCATTCTATTCGAGGGCGCTCAGGGGACTTTGCTGGATATCGATTATGGAACATTCCCGTATGTTACCTCATCAAATACGACCATTGCCGGAGCACTGACCGGTCTGGGCGTGCCCCCCAGTTATATCCATAAGACGGTTGGTATCGTGAAGGCCTATCAGACTCGTGTCGGCAATGGTCCCTTTCCTACCGAACTGGACAATTCCCAGGGCGAGGCATTACGTGAGGCTGGTAAAGAATACGGAGCCTCGACCGGCCGTCCGAGACGCACAGGATGGCTCGATCTGGTGCTTCTGAAATATGCGGTACGTATCAACGGCATGACCGACCTGGCTATTACCAAGCTCGATGTTCTGGATGATCTGGATGAGATAAAGGTCTGTACCCGCTATGAGCTTCCTGAAGATCGGGGCGAATTTCTGATATCGAACTTAGATGCGGTTAAACCGATTTATAAAACACTCAAGGGCTGGAAAAAGCCGATCAAGGGCATGACAGCCTATGAGGATCTTCCGCAGGAGACCAAAGAGTATATCCAGTTTATCGAGGATTATGTAGCCTGTAAGGCGACGATAATATCCACCGGCGCAGGCCGTGAGGATACGATTGTGATACCGTAGCTGCCAATATATTTTCGAAAAGCCCGGCTTGCAGCCGGGCTTTTTTATTAAAATAAATAAAAGTCTGCTTCATCACCGTCATTCTGAGCGAAGCGAAGAATCTGTTTGATTCGTGAGAGATTCTTCGGTCACTACATTCCCCCAGAATGACTGCAAAAGGCTCCCTTTCTTTCATATTTCAGTGAAACATTACAAGGTCCCTTATGTTTTTCAATAATGTAGAGCTAAAAGGAGGAATATTATGGCTTTAACAGACAAAAAATGTGTGCCTTGCGAGGGCGGGGTAGAACCGTTTGATGAAGATAAAACCAATGAGATGCTAAAGCAGGTATCCGGATGGGTTATCTGGAACGGACACCTTTACAAAGAAATTGAATTCAAGAATTTCAAAGAGAATATGGCCTTTTTAAACAAGGTGGCTGATCTTGCCGAAGACGAGGGACACCACCCCGATTTCTGCGTGCACTACAATAAGACCGAATTCGAAATCTGGACTCATGCAATAGATGGTTTGTCGGAAAATGATTTTATAATGGCTGCTAAAATCGACGAGCTTTCGGAATAATCAGTTCCAGCGTGAGACAAATGCGGACGCAACCATAAAGACAACACCGAATCCACCAAGAATCAGGATGCTGGTCAGGTCCTGCCCCAATGGTTCTCCCTCGAAAAGGGTGTGTTGAAGGATATTCAAGAGATGTGTGGCGGGAAATATACCGGCTATATCTTTCAGCCATTCAGGAAATAAAAAGGCGGGTATTGCTGCGCCGCTTAGAAACAGCATGGGCATGAAGAGCAGATTTGCCGCGCCTATTGTCCCCTGATTGGTCTTCATTATTCCAGCAATGCAAAATCCCAGGCTGCTGAATACAAATATTCCCAGTGTTGCAATAAGAAATAGGTCGAGAATGCCTCCGCCGAAATCTGCATTGTAGGGAATAATCGCCAGAAGATAAAGCACCGCTGTCACCAGTAACATGAAAAAGTATTGGCGGACAACAATTCCGGAGACTATCGTGATTGGTTTGACCGGAGTTACCTTGTACCTTCTCAGAATCCCCTTCTCCTTCAGGAACGAGACAGAAATCGCCAGCGAAAACAGCCCGCCGGACATAATGGTGATTGCCAGAATCTTGGAGAAATTATCGGCAACAGTGCGCGCTTTCGGAATATCGCTGGGATAGACGCCGGAAAATACGGTGACATAGAGAATAAATAGAGCCACCGGGAAGAGGAAATTCCAGAAGACAGCCTCACGAGATCGAAAGAGAATCTTGGTAGCTACCCATGTGAACATGAAAAACTGTCTCAATCTCTGATTCTCCTTCCGGTCAGCTTGATAAATACATCCTCGAGCGTTGGCCGTTCGAGATGAAGGTCTGTCAGCTCATTGCCCTCTTTTTCGAGCAGCTTTATAAGATCGATCAATGGTTTTCCGGCCTGATCGGATTTCATGCTGTATGTATCGCGTTCAAAATCAACCTTGCCGTGCTTTTCGGATAGCTGGGACAAAGTATCATCTTTGACAGGATTTTCGGTCTTGAAATCAATCCGATGGGAGATGCCTGAGTTGTCGATCAGCTGCCTGGGCGTTCCCTCGGCGATTATTTTGCCATGATCGATAATCGATACGCGATCGCATAGATATTCGGCTTCTTCGATGTAATGCGTTGTCAGGAGTATGGTCTTCTCCTCGCTTCGAAGTTTATTTATAATGTCCCAGATACTGCGCCGTGCCTGAGCATCAAGCCCGGTAGTGGGCTCATCCAGGAAGACCATATCGGGATCGTTGACCAGAGCGATTGCCAGGGATAATCTCTGCTGCTGTCCTCCGGAGAGATTTTCGAAATAAGTGTTTTTCTTTTCGGAAAGACCTACAAGTTCAAGGAGTTCGTCCACCGGGATCGATTTTTTATAGTATGAGCCGAATAATTGCAACGCCTCCCGCGCCTTAATCTTCTCCTCCATAGCGGATTTCTGTAGCTGCACGCCAAGGATTTGCTTCAGTCGAAAATCGTTTTTCTGGGGATTGTAGCCATTAATACTGACCTCGCCCCCGGAAGCCTTGCGGAGACCTTCCATAATTTCGACCGTTGTTGTCTTACCGGCGCCGTTAGGACCCAGAAGACCGAAGACCTCCCCCTTCTCAATACCAAAAGAGACACAGTCAACAGCTTTGAGGGAATTATAGTTTTTTCTCAGGTCTTTTACCTGAACATAAGATGCCAAGATTTTATCCTCGTTGAGCTTAACGAATTTGAAAGATAATAGTATACTATGTTAGTCCAATTTGTCAAGGGATAGATT
>WJIM01000239.1 GCA_014730285.1 Candidatus Zixiibacteriota bacterium | reverse complement strand
TCTACAGCCGGAGCGTCCGGGGAGGCATGGATAAATCTGATCAACGCCTTATCGGAACGGCCGGTACGGTCATCGATACTTACGATAGGCTCGATTGAATTTAATACGTTTACAGCATAGACAGTATATTCAGTGCTGTCTTCCAGATTCAGATCGGCATTGATAACCACCGGACTTGAGGAACCGGCAGGAGTTACGGCGATATTGCGCATACCGGTATTCAAATCGGCATAACCGGAAGATTCGCCGTAGGCCAGATTAGTTATCGCCACGCTGCCATCGACACTGACATCAACTGCGGGGGCATCATAACTGGCATGAATAACCCTGATACTTGTGGTTTCAGGTGCGGGATTGATACCATTATCATCATCATCACATCCCATTAAAAAAATAAAGGAAAGAGCCAGAACGGCTGCACTGAGAAAAAGTTTTGATTTAAGCATTGCGCTTCTCCTTTTAGAATTAAAGTTATTTTCTATTTCTGGCCAACAAAACAACGAATGTCTAATTATTGTTCCCAATATGTCAAATTTATAATATAAGTTTCTTTGTCAGCTAGTAAATATCCATAATATATTATTGCATAAAACTTTATGATGTTGCATGCCACCGTTAGATGCAAATATTTATTGTCTATATAATTAGATAATTATTAGACATTATTAAAAATGCCTTATGATTTGTACCTGAATCGCTTTGATAATTGATTCGGAACAGAGCGGCCCCCGGAGATGTTTATTTGCTGATACGCGATTAGAAGGGGATATTGATTGCCAAGAAAAATACCTGTAGATAGTTGTTTGATAATTGGAGCAGGAATTGCCGGCCTTGTTGCCGCCCGCAGAATCCAGGACAGAGGTATCGACACGATTATAATCGATAAGGGAAGAGGTGTGGGCGGACGGGTCTCGACCAGGAGGATTAATGGCGCCCGATTCGATCATGGTGCGCAGTCATTTACGGCCAGCGATCCTCGTTTTGAGGAACTTGTTGAGGGGTTCGTAGATTTGGGAGCGGCGAGAGTCTGGTTCGAGGGCTTCCCGGATGAAAAAGATGCTGTCCGAAAGGAAAAACGGATTCATTATTATGGCACCAATGGTATGAGTCATATCCCCAGGTCCCTGGCTGCCGGTCTGGATGTAATGAATAATGAAAGAGTAACAGATATCTGCCGGGAGGAGAAGCACTGGAGATTGTTCACCTCGGCAGGCGGCAATTTCAAGGCGCCGGCATTAATAGTAACCGCGCCTATGCCGCAGACTCTTGAATTATTCAATGAATGCGACTACAAACTGAACTCCGAGACTGTTAATGAACTTGGCATTATAAAGTACGATCCCTGCATAGCTGCCATGTTCGTCACTAACCGGCAGTCCAAAATCCCCAAACCGGGCGGTATTGTCCCCGACAGCTGTCATGTAAAATGGATCGCTGACAGCTTTACCAAGGGCATTACCGACGAACCGTGCGGCGTAATAGTGCATTCCACTGCCGATTTTGCCCAAAGTGAATGGGACAGAGACGATGAGAAAATTGCTGATGCGCTCTATAATGAAATTAAGGTTTTTTTAAGCGCCGAGCCCTCAGCTTATCAAATACATCGCTGGCGTTACAGTCAGCCGTATAGAACCTACCCCAAACGGTATTATCTTTATAACAGCGGCTCCCCGCTTCTTTTTGCCGGTGACGGTTTCGGCCGGGCCAGTTGTTCAATAGAAGCGGCCGCCTTATCCGGGATGGAGGCGGCCGACAGATTAATCGAGATTCACGCCTGAGATAGAATCAGCAATCCGGGATAGAATCGCCGTTTGTATCGCAGGGAGCATACCCTCCAATAAACACATGATTTATAATCACGACAGCATCTGATATATTAACAACACCATCGCAGTTAGTGTCGCCCGCTTCAAATGAGACCGGCGGATCGCCTCCCAGAAATATGTAATTTATAAGTAATACAGCGTCGCTGATATTTACCGAACCGCTTCCATTCGTATCACCGCATCCGAATTCAACCGGATAGTTGGATGTGTTATTGAGCCTGCGATTGTAACGCCAAATAGGCACCGGAGAATAATTGGGATTATGCAGAACATCAAAGCTCAGGAAAACAAGCTCATTTGCAGATGTCGAGAAAACCATATCCGTCCGGTTGTTACCGCTTATGCCGCCTACTGTTGGTGTTGATGCGCCGCCATTGGTGAAGGTCTGGCTTTTATCTCTGACGATGATCGGCCAGCCCTCAAGCGGATTGCCAAGGTAATCCCAGGCCACCAGCCTTTGATAATCGTAATTCGAAAAAATATCTCTCTTTACTTCGGCAATCATTTCCGGATGATCATCGCCGTCGATATTTGCCATGATAGAGTAAGTCATCCTTCCGGGATTGTCGGGTGCGGCGAATGCGGGTGACCCTGAGCCAGGTATGTAGTAGCTTCCATCTATATTCCAGCCGTAAACCATACATTCAACCAGCTCATAGAAGGCCGAGAAATACTCCGGGATACCGTCGCCGTCATAATCTCCAAATATCGGGACGGGTGGTACCAGATAAATGTCGATTCCGGTGTCATGCGGCCATCCATCCTTTAACGTCAGATTTTCATCGAATGCATAAATCCAGTAGGTGTTCTGAGTATCCGACATTGCCATATAGACGATAATCTCACGTTTACCGTCAGCGTCAATATCAACAGCCCTTATTCCGCGCGACTCACAATCGCTGACCAATCCCATTGAAAGGTCAAAGCTGTCGACAATAATACCGCTTAAATCATACAGCCTCAGAAATCTGTCCGAGGAATACAGCTCGTCCATACCGTCACCGTCGGAATCATCCGATATGAAATGGCGAATGCCATCCATCAGATTATCGCCGATCTGCATAATCAGAGAGCATTCCGAATCATACATCCAGCAATTCGGTGTCTGGAAATAGAAGATTTCATCTTCACCATCACCATTGACATCCTTGAGGAATACCACCGGATAGAGGTACACATTTTCAGCATTATACCTGTCAACATCTGGCGCAGCCGGCAGCACAGCATTGAATGACTGTCCATCCGACCTGTAGGCGTAAAGCCTGCCGGTACTGCCTGTTTTAGCTATAGCCACCAGGTCATCCAAGCCGTCGCCGTTTATGTCTCCCACCGCCGAGGGCACGCGGAAATTATATGACGGCACCTGAGGCATACCGGCGGTTTTTTGTACACCCTCAGCGGTGTAAAACTTAATTCCGGATTCAGTATTGACTACTATTTCATTTATTCCATCGAAATCAAAGTCGCCATAGTTCATGACGGTTGAGAGTTTGGGCGTGAAACTGATCTTCCAGTTTCCATCCTCTGTTAGGATATGCTTTAAATACACTTCGATTGAATCCTGCGCCTCGAGGTTGGAGTTCGAAAACAGGCTCAATCTCAGGAAATATGATCCTTCATCAAGAGTGCTTGCCTGCCATTTCCCCAGATAACCGTCCATAACCGGAATGCGTGAGACTTCGATAAGACTCCATATCGGGTATGATACCGGTCGATATTCAAGTTTGTATCTCAGGAAATTAGGACACAGCGCGCTGCCGAAAATCTCGGTCTGAGATACAACTGTGTCACTGTCAAGCGGGTCGGAGATGCTTCCGATCACATCATTTGCAAGGGTTAATGTGACCTGATCGATATTATCTTCGCCCACGCTCAGCCGTATCGTGAATTTACCGTTCAAACCGGTATTGTTCAGAGTGCCGAGGACCCCGTCACTCACCGGGGCTGTGGAGCTTGAAATCAAAGCCCAGGAGGAAGGATTGTCGCCCGCACCGTATTCAAGCGTGTATTCCACAAAATCAATACCGCCGCCGGTACCTGTGATATCGATTGCACCGGTCAGGATTTCATTGTTCAGAGGCGAGGTTATTTCGGCATGGATCGCGGGTACGGCCGAAAGGGCATTTTCGAGGCTGATCCTGCCATGCCCGCTGAACTCATCCCATCCCGGAAGGTCCGAACCATCTCCATAGGGATCCAGAATATCATCGGCGGTGTTCTGCATAATCTCCTGAACCTTATCCGGAGTCAAACCGGGCGAGATCGAGCGCATGTAAGCGGCTGTCGCGGCGGCATGCGGGCAGGCCATACTGGTGCCGGAGGCAATAAAGTAGCTCCCGGCTATTATATGAACATCCGGCTCCTCCGGTGCGTACATATCGGTTCCCTCCGCACGCAGGGATAATACCGAGTATCCCGGAGCCACAACATCCATCTGATCGCCGTATGTGGAGAAGAACGCAACCTCATCGTCGCTGGTCGACGCTCCGACCGAGATGACATTCGGCGAAGCTCCAGGGTAATTGTATTTGGCCATGCCGTCATTTCCGGTGGCGGCGCACAATACCACACCTTTTGAGCGGGCATAAGCCAGAGCATCCTCGAGAGAGCCTATTTGCCAGGGATATCCAAAGCTCATGCTGATTACATCCGCACCATTATCAGCGGCATATACGATAGCGCTCACCGCATATGACGACAACATTATCGGGTAGAATTTTAAGGGCATTATTTTACACTCCGGGACTACCCCGGTCATGCCCTCAAAGTTATCAGCGAGGCTGGCAATGATGCCGGAACAATGAGTGCCATGACCATGACCATCGGATGGATCGTTGTCGGGATCAGGGGGGAAGCCCATAGTGCTGGTATAGTCCCAGCCGCGGATATCGTCGACATATCCGTTATGGTCGTCATCAATGCCGTTCCCGTCAATTTCTCCGGGATTCTGCCAGATTTTTCCTGCCAGCTCCGGATGATCCATATCCACTCCTGTATCGATTACCGCAATTATGACTGTTACAGCATTGTCGGGCGGATTCTCGAATACCTCGAGCTGGTTAATATCCGCCCCGTCGCTACCGTACATGATAATCAGTGAATCGTTGTAGGGACCATCATTGCGCAGCACATGCGGGTAGCCCTGGCCGGTATTATTGAGAGGCCATTGAACGCCATAAAGACTGTCATTGGGAGGTGTGTAAAGCTCGAGAAGATAATCGGGATGTGCATACACAACATTCTCGAGCTTTTCGTATTCTCCCGCGGCCTTCTCCAGGTCGGTACCTCTCGAGCATTCCAGAATGTAAATTCCTGATAGCGGGCCTTCTGCGGATAAGGCGGATTTTTCCGACAGAAGTGGTTTTGTATCTGTGACCCCGTATTTATTGTCAAGCTCCCTTTTGCCCCTGATCTTGCTAAGATCATTGATCTGAGTGTCAGGTGAATCGTTCTCAACGGATTTGAATTTCACGATAATCCTTGAGGGCACCTGAATCGACTTGCCGTCTGTTTCTCCTTCATGCAGGTAGGAAAAAGCATTACTGAAGGCTAGAAGGATGAAAAGCAGACCGGCAATCAGTTGGAGATGAAGTCTGTTACTCATTTTTTAATCCTTTGATGTAGTTTTGCGGTCATTAATAAAATACATATTGTGTTAATGGATATCAACAACTATTTTGGATTGAAGTAAATTATTTTGGATAAGAAAGCTTTATTAATGCAGTGCTAACTTGAATCTAATTTTTCAACCGCAGTTGGTAATACCGTTGCCGTCCAGATCGCACGGGGCGAAGCCGCCTCTGAAAATGTAGTTGATGATCCAGATGATATCCACGAGGCTTACTGAATCATCGCAGTTTGTATCCGATGCTATCAAAGATATCGGCAAAGGTGATCCCGGAATGAAAACATAATTAATCAGGCGGACTGCATCATTAACATTGATGAAACCGTTTCCATCAATATCCCCGCAAAGAGCAGTCTCAATCTCAAGGACATTATTAAGTTTGCGATTATAACGCCAAATCGGGACTGATGTGTTGTCAGCCTCATATGAGGCATCGAAATTCAAAAAAACCAGTTCGTTCAAGGATGTGGTCAGGAGCATATCCACCTTGCCGTCCTTGTTTATATCGCCAACCACCGGGGTGCCGATGCCCCGGTTTTGCGGCATTATGCTTGCAGGACGAAGATAGATCGGCCAGCCCTCAAGAATCTCACCGCTGTAATCCCAGGCCAGAGCTCTCTCCATATTGTAGGAATAGTAGACATCGTTTTTTACCGGGCTTATAATCTCCGGACGGTCGTCGCCTTTGATATTGGCCGCGATAGTATAGTAAATTCTTCCCGGGTTTAAAGTGTATGCAAACATCGGTGTGGCCGCCCCGGGAATATAAGTGTCCCCATTTGTTTCCCAGGCGAATATCATGGCCTGAATCAGCTCATAAAAACCGATGAAGTATTCCTTCTCACCGTCCAGATCGAGATCGGCGAAAACCGGGGCTGAGGGTACAAGGTAGCTGTTGATCCCGGTATTATTGGGCCAGCCCTCTTTCAGAGAAAGATTCTCGTCGAATACATAGATCCAGTAGTTTCCGCCGTCTTCCAGAAATCGTGTAAATGCGATAAGCTCATGCTTGCCGTCATTATCGATATCCACCGCAGAAAGGCTTCTCGAGGCGCAGTAGTTTCCGAGATCCATTTGAAGGTCAAAGCTGTCCGTGTTATTCCCATGCAAATCGTACTGCATCAGATATCGGCTTGAGGCATAAAGCTCATCCTGGCCGTTGCCGTCAATATCTGCGGATAAATAATGACGGGGCTCTCCGGAGGGAGAGGATATTTTGCGAACATAATTGCCTTCCAGATCATATATCCAGCAGTTTGGGGGTGAATAGTAAAAGAGCTCGTCAATCCCATCGCTGTTAACATCCTTAGCGAATATCTGCGGATAAATAAAGATAAGGTCGGAATTGTACATAGCCACATCAGGAGTCTCCGGAAGCACTGTCTCGAACTGAGTACTGTCAGAGATGAATCCGAACATCCTCCCCACACTGCCGTCATGTCCGACCACAATCAGATCATCCATACCATCTGAGTTCATATCCCCCACAACAGCGGGCATTCTAAAGTTATAGTCTGGCAAATCGGGTATGCCCGTCGTTTTCTGAGTGCCGTCCGGATTGAAGAAATAGATACCTGACTCGGTGCCGACCACGATTTCATATTGACCATCGTTATCAATATCGCCGTAGTTCGGGACTATGGTCGTTCTGGAGGTGAAACTGTGTTTCCAGTTGCCGCCCGATGTAAGAACTGACTCAAGATAGACATTCATTGAATCTTCGGCCTGTAAGATACTGTCGGAATAGACTGCAAGCTTAAGCGAATATATTCCCTCGGAAAGCGCTGCAGCATCCCAGACCCCCAGAGAATCATCTGAAACCGGGCTGGTAGATTCCTTGATTAACTGCCATGAACTTTTCTCGCCCGGCCCTTTATATTCGAGACGATAGTGCGTGAAACCGGGGCAGATAGCAGAGCCGTAGAGTGCGGTTATCGATGTAACGGTGTCATTATCAGCAGGTGAGCTTATCTCTGCACTGGTCTGATTGGCAATATTAACCGTTACCTGATCGATATTGAAATCCCCGACCTTTAGTCTTACGGTATATTTGCCGTTTAAACCGGCTGTATTCAATGTACCCAGATTACCGCCTGAAACAGGAGTCTGGCTTTCATTAAAGACTGTCCATGTAAGCGGAATATCTCCCTGACCGTATTCCAGAGTATAACTAATGAATTCATCGCCATCGGCTATTCCGGCAATATCGATATCTCCTTCTGTAAGCTGATTGGCAGTAGGCGATTCAATCCGCGCTCTTATTGACGGTACCGCCGCAATCGCATTGGCGAGATTGATCCTTCCATGGCCACTGTATTTATCCCATCCAGGGAAGTCCTGCCCCAGCCCGAACGGATCGAGTATATCGTCAGCCGTTGCCTGTATTATTTCCTGCGCCTTATTATGAGTTAGACCCGGCGATAATGAGAGCATATAGGCCATCACTCCGGCGGCATGGGGGCTGGACATGCTGGTACCGGAAGCGATATAATAGTCATCCTGAAAAATGTGCACACCCGGCTCATTAGGCGCATACATATCGGTGCCGCTTGCGTGCAAAGATAAAATCGAATAACCGGGCGCGACAATATCCATATAGTCACCGTAAGTCGAGAAGTAAGCCGCCTCGTCATCGCTTGTAGATGCGCCCACTGAAATCACCTGCGTATATGCGCCGGGATAGTTATAGTATTCTCTGCTGTTGTTACCGGTGGCGGCGCAGAGAATTACGCCCTTAGCTCTGGCATAATCCAGCGCATCCTCCAGAATCTCCACCGGCCAGGGATAGCCGAAGCTTATGCTGATGATATCCGCGCCGTTGTCTGCGGCGTAGATTATCGACATGGCGGCGTAAGAGGAAAGCATCAGGGGATAAAATTTAACCGGCATAATTTCACAGTTGGGATGGATACCCGCTATACCTTCGGAATTGTCGGTACTAGAGGCCGCAATTCCGGCGCAATGGGTGCCGTGCCCGAATTCATCGGATGGATCGTTATCCTCGGTAACCGGTGTGATGGAATTGTCACCCGTAAAATCCCACCCATGATAATCATCCACAAAACCGTTATGATCGTCGTCAATACGATTTCCTGCGATCTCTCCCGGATTTTGCCAGATTTTTCCGGCCAGATCGGGATGATCCATATCCACTCCGGTATCGATTATGGCAATTACGACCGTGCTGGTGTTGTCGGGAGGATTACTTAGTACTGAGTGGGCCTCGATATCCGCCCCGGAGGTTCCGCTCACGACTATTAACGAATCATTGTACGGTCCGTCACGGCGTAAAATATGGGGATAGCGCTGGCCAACATTTCTGAGGGGCCATTGCAGAATATATAAAGGGTCGTTTGGGGCGTCATACAACTCCATTTTGTAGTCGGGATGCGCGTATTCTACCTCGACAAGATTTTGATATTCTTCGGCTGCGGAGTTTAAGTCTGTTTCTGACGAGCACTGCAAAATATAAATTCCGGATAAAATATCAGATCCCTCATTTTTTGTGTCAGTTTCTGACAGTGGCTCAATTTTCCTGACTCCGAATCTTCCGTTCAGCTTCTCAAGGCCTTCTATTTCAGAAAGGCTATTTGTATTTGGGGCATTTTCATTTTCGTTTGAGTACTGCGCTTTGAATTTAATTACGACCCTGCCCGAAGCTTGACTTGAAACGCTATCCTCTTGGTTATCACGAAGATAGGCGTTGGCGTCCGGAGCTGTGAATAGAATTACAAGCAATAATATAAATATGACAAATGCGTTTTTCAAAATAAGACCTGTTTTTGCGGTTATATACTTTAAGATAATATACCCTAGCTTTAAATATCGTCAATAGAATTCCTCAATAGACAGGCTGCCTCGAGACTGAGTCAGGGTCGGGAACAAAAAACACTGAGCCATAGTTTACAATTGGTAAAGTTTTATAAAAATGCGGGGTGATTATTGCTTAACTTGTAAAACGAGCCCAATTGAAGATCACCTCCGGAGATGGCAATGAAATATATTTTATCGATAATACTTCTTAGCGTTATACCGTTAAGTACTGCTTTTGGTCAGAGCATTACGCTCGACGCTTTTCTGGATCGAGTTAAGCAGGAACATCCGCTTATCAAGCGAGAATCGCTGTCACCGGAAATCGAAAGAATTGATAAGGAAAAACTGCTTACCGCTCAGGACTGGTTCGTGAATTCGAATTTGAGATTTTCGGCGTCCAAGCCGATTCAAACCAGTCCCTTTTCACCTTCACGGGTCAATCGAGCCAGCTTTGACACCGATTTCAGACGTTCCTTTTGGTCGACCGGGGGTAAGCTGTCCCTGGCATGGTCCTCAAGCCGTCTGACCCAGGATTTGCAGAGTATAACTATTCCCTCGCCTACTGGCGAATCGTCGATACCGGTTGGGGCATCGAAGCTGTATGAGAACTCGGTTTCGGTTTCTATTACCCAGCCGCTCTGGCGCAATATCGGCGGCAAGCTTGACCGTCTCGATTATAATCTCAGCGATTATAAGATCGATATAGCAGAATTGCAGGCAATCGAGAATCAGGAAAAATTCCTGCTGAGTCTTGCTAATAAGTTTCTGGACTGGGCGCTTCTGGAGGAGGAGAAACGGATAGCATCCGAACGGCTGGACCTGGCTGTTGAGCAGCTTGAGCACAGCCAGGAATTGCGTGAGGCAAATCTGGTGGATCAGGTTGATGTGCTCCGTTCGGAAGATGCGGTACGCTCCGCCCGACAGAATCTGGTGTTGATCGAATCCCGAATCGAGGCTGCCAGGGCAGAGCTTGCTGTGCTGGCCCAGTATGATCAGATCAATACGATGTCGGCCGAATACGATATTTACCGTCTTGCCGAGCTCCCCGAGCGGGAAGAGGCGTTTGACCGATTGAAAGATGATTCGCGGCTTATTAGGGCGCTGGAAGAACAGGCCAGCCGGTTGGAGGAGCTTCAAATCGGATTTAATGAGATCGGCGATCCCAGCCTCGATCTTGGATTCGGTGTGGGGCTCAAAGGCGGTGATGAGAGATTTACCAGCTCTCTTGAGCTTCTCAAGCCCGATTTCACGCTTTCACTCACATTCAGCCAGCAGTTGGGAGCAAATGCCGCCGAAGCGGATATCGACCGTACCAGAGTACAAATGGAGCAGGTGGAATACCAGAAAATGGAGACTCTTTTAAGCCTGGAATCGTCTTTAATAAATCTGTTGATTCAAATAGAGGATCTTGAGGATGTACTGGCTTTGAATCAGCAGGAGATAGAATCCGCAATACAGCGAACCGAAGAAGAGGTACGGCTTTATAATCAGGGCAGGGGAGAGCTGACCTTTGTGATTCAGAGCCGCGATAATATTCAAAATGCGCAGTTGATTTATGCACGCAATGCCGCCAATTATCACAGGCTGCTTTTGCAATACAGAGAGCTTACCGATCAGCTTCTGGAATATGATTTATAATGAATGCATGGACTGAAAATATTATGACTTTGGGGTGCGCCGTATGACGGGATTTTTCAGATTCTTTGTTAAAAGGCACATGCTTGCCAATCTATTTACGATCATGACGATTCTCCTGGGAATCGGCACCCTGATTCAGATCAAGAGAGATATTTTTCCTGAGGTAGATTTTGGAGAAGTTATTATTGTTACCCGCTACCCCGGAGCCTCCCCGGAAGATGTCGAACTCAATGTTACCAACGAACTGGAGGAGGAGATTAAGGGCGTTTCCAATCTCGACAAGATAACCTCCTATTCGATGGAAAATATTTCGGTCATAACAGTCAGCATCGATTTGGAAGCCGATGACAAGGATGAAGTGCGGCAGGATATTCGTGAGGCGGTAAACCGGGTTACCGACTTGCCGCCGGAAGTTACCGAAGCCCCGCTTATTACGGAAGTTAACAACGAAATAATCCCGGTGGTTGAGGTGGGTGTGTCCGGTGATATAGACTACCGAAAGCTTCGAGAAACCGCCCGCCTGTTCAAAAAGAAACTCGAAAATGTCAAAGGAGTTTCCAAGGTCGAGGAGTTCTGGTATCTCGACCGTGAAGTGAAGATAAAGGTAGATCCTGATTCTATAGAAAAATATCAGATCCCTCTGCAGGAAATAGCCCAGGCGGTTCGTCTGCGCAATATCAGGCTCTCCGGCGGGACATTCGAATCCTATTCCAGCGAAAAGGGATTGCTTACTCTTTCGCTTTATGATGATCCCGAGGAGGCCTATGATGTGATTGTCAGGTCGACCTTCAACGGTCCCTCGGTAAAAGTCAAAGAGCTTGCCCGAATTGTGGATGATTTCGAAGAACCCCGCATAATAACCCGCATGAACGGCGAACCGGCCATCACTTTCCAGGTATTGAAAAAGAAGAACGCCGATATTATCAGAACAGTTGATGCGGTGCGGGAAATGGCTGCGGAGGAAGAGCAGTATATGCCCGATGGAGTAACGTTACAATTTTCCAATGATATCTCTTCTTATGTAAGCAATCGTTTTAATGTTGTGCTTTCCAACGGCGCAATCGGTCTGGCGCTTGTGGTAATATTGCTGACCGTATTTTTGACCATCAGAGCTGCCTTCTGGGTAGCGCTAAGCATACCTGTGGTGGTGCTGGGGGTGATCTTTCTTCTGCCGTTTTCAGGAGCATACCTGGATGTTATCGGATTAACCGCGATTCTTCTGGTTATAGGTATAATTGTCGATGACGGCATTATCGTAGGAGAAAATATCGTTAAAAGGCGAGAAATGGGGGAAGATCCGCACACCGCTGCCGCCAACGGCATACGCGAAGTATCCAAGCCGGTCTTTGCAACGCTTATAACGACATTTTTAGCCTTTGCACCCATGTTCTTCATGACAGGCGTAACCGGCGATTTTGTGGTCAGTATCCCAAGGGTAATCACACTTGCCCTTATTATCTCCCTGTTTGAATTAGTAGTCGCACTTCCCACGCATCTTGTCGGCGGTCTTGGGAAAATGAAACTCAACGGAGAGAAAAAGAAGCATTGGTTCGACAGTATCAGAGATACATTCAGACGCTATATGCGCTTTTTCCTGAAACTTCGTTATCTCTACCTGCTTTTCTCGATTGTATTGTTTGCGGGATCTATATGGTATGCGGTCAATCATATGCAGTTTATCCTGTTTCCCAAGAGTGCGGCGGATGTATTCATGATATATGCCGAGCTTCCGCTGGGATCATCCATCCAAAAATCCTCAGATAAGATGATGGAGATCGAGCAGTTTGTTGAAAATCTTCCTGAAAATGAAGTGCAGTCGTTTGCCACCAGAATGGGCACTCATGGAGAGAGACGTCCCGGTGAGAATGAACACTGGGCTTTTATCCGGGTTAATCTGTCACCCTACGCCCAGCGCAACCGAAATGCCGAGGACATTGTGGAGGAATTGCGTATGAAAACCGATCAGCTTGAAGGCTTCGACAGAATATTCTATAATATAGAGGCCGGAGGTCCGCCGGTTGGCGATCCGATCACGCTCAGGATAGTCGGCTCCGATGACGATATGCGCAAAAAGCTTACCGATTCAATTATAGCCTACATGCAGACAATTGAGGGCATGAAAGATATCGATCGCAACGATAAACGCGGCAAGATGCAGGTGGAGCTTATGCCGAATTACGAAAAGCTCTCCAGTCTGGGACTAACTGTGGCCGATATCGCATCAACCGTGCGAACAGCTTATGATGGCGAGATTGCCACCAATGTCCGATACGGCGAGCAGGATGTGGAATTCAGGGTGATTTTGGAAGATGAAGCTCGCGATGATACAAGCTATTTGCCGAAGCTCTTGATTCCCAACCGAAGCGGAAGGCTGATTGAACTGGGTGAGGTCACCGACTTCAGGACCAGCCCCGGACCCGGAAGCTACTACCATTACAACGGAGAGAGAACTACAATCGTCACATCCGACCTTGACAAAGATAAGGCCGCCCCTCTCGTGGTAACAAACCAAATTCTGGATCACTTTAATCTGGATCGTGACTGGACGGGAATGCGTGTGGTGGTTGGCGGTGAATCGGAGGAAACAAGCGAATCATTCAGGTCATTGTTCATTGCCTTTGCCATAGCCGTAATCGGCATTTATTTTATTTTGATACTCCTGTTCGATTCGGTAACGCAGCCCTTGATGGTGATGGTGGCGATACCGTTCGGAATAATCTCGGTCATTTTTGCCTTTGCCTTCCACGGCGAGCCTCTGGGATTTCTGGCTCTGATGGGACTTGTCGGCCTGACGGGAGTGGTGGTAAACGACTCCCTTGTGATGGTCAACCATATCAACAGGCTTAGAAGAGAGCATCCGGACAGATCCATTATCGATATAGTCTCGCAGGGCGCAGCCGATCGTCTGCGTGCGATTACAATGACTACCCTGACTACGGTGGTTGGACTTCTGCCGCTTGCATACGGAATCGGCGGCTCCGATCCGTTTATCGCACCAATGGCATTGGCGCTGGGATACGGGCTTCTCTTTGCGACACCACTAACATTGGCGTTAGTACCAAGCCTCTATGTCATCCGTACAGATATTATCAGATTGTTTAATAGAATTATTGGTCGCGCCGAAACCGCTTAGAATATCTCGTTAAAGAAGTCCTGCATTTCTTGCCATGATCTTTTATCGGCATGGGCATCATAAGCCGCACCGGTGGAGGGATCATCGCCCGAATTGGGATTGGTGAAACTGTGTACCGCCCCTCCATAGGCAGTCATATACCAGTCGACACCGGCATTGTTCATCTCATCCCAGAAAGCCATGACCTGCTCATGCGGAACATAGGGATCGGCCGCACCATGCTGCACCAGTAACTTGCCGAGTATATTTTTGGCATCTTCCGGGTTGGGAGTATCCAGATTGCCGTGAAAGCTGACCACGCCGTTAACCTCAGCGCCGCTCCTGGCAAGCTCCAGGACTACCCCTCCGCCGAAACAGTAGCCGATGGCGGCCAGTTTGGTCGGATTGCTTAAATCAAGCTCTCGAAGATAATTAAGACCGGCCTGTGCACGAGCACGCATAAGCTCGCGATCGCTCCGGTAAATAGTCGCCTGCTTCGAGGCCTCGTCAGTATTTTTTGGACGAATTCCTTTGCCGTAAATATCGGCAGCGAATGCGACATACCCCATTTTGGCTAACATCTCCACACGCTGCTTAGTATAATCGTTGATACCCGTCCATTCATGCACAACCATCACGCCCGGTATATTGGCACCGAAGCTGTCGTCCCAGGCAAGGTAGCCCTCAAGTACGACATCGCCATGCATATATTCAACAGTTTTGGTGACAAGCTCAGCCTGCGCTGCGGTAAACATAAACAGAAATATTATGACTGAAATAAGGAATCGCATTTTACCTCCTTTTTTATTGGTTACATAGACTCAGCAACTCCTCATTCTATCACTTTGTTCCCCATGTCGAGGTTACATTTGTTACTCTAAACCAAATAGCATATTTGTTTTTGACTATGAGTTTTGTTTGTGTTATTTTTCATAACTATGATATCCCGGATACGTATAGGATAAAATGCTCTGGAACGTAGTCTTCGGATTTTCAAGATGGCGGTAATATTTACAAACAATAGGAGATCAAAGTGCGGTTTGGTTCATTATTAAAACTAAGTTCAATATTTATAATTGTCTTATTTTTTCCGGCGACATCTGTATTCGCTCAGGATATACAGGAGATGCCGATCATGCTGCAGCCCGATGTTCATGACACGCTGGTTGCTTTTGTCTACGGCGGCGATATCTGGACTGTAAATGCCAACGGCGGTGTAGCCCGCAAGATAACCTTCCATGACGGTGAGGAGAGCTATCCCAAATTCTCGCCCGCTGGAAATCTCATCGCATTTAACGGCTATTATGACGGCAATAATGATGTTTATGTTATGAATGTATATGGCGGTGATATAACACGAGTAACATATCATCCCGGTTCTGATGCGGTAGTCGGGTGGCATCCGGTCAAAAACAAAATCATTTTCCGCTCTAGACGTTTCAGTCCCAATACAGCATATAGGCTGTACCAGGTCTCTCCTGATGGCTCAGGGCTTGAAGATCTCCCGATCCATGAAATCTATTTCGGTACCTTCTCCGATGACGGAAATGAAATAGTTTATACTCAGGTAGGGCGCGAGGAGCGTAATTGGAAAAGATATTACGGCGGCACCTCGGAAGATCTTTTTCATTATGATTTCGAAACAAAGGAATTAAATCAACTGACCGACTTTAAAGGCTCCGATCGATTTCCGCTCTGGATCGGGGACAAAGTCTATTTCAACTCAGATAGAAGTTACCGCTTGAACATTCATTCCTATGATCTGAATTCCGGCAAAGTTGAACAGGTAACCAATCACAGCGAATT
>WJIM01000238.1 GCA_014730285.1 Candidatus Zixiibacteriota bacterium | reverse complement strand
TGTCCTGATTTATATGCCGAGATTACGCTCGATTCAACTGGCTGTCCTCCGGACAGCGACGGCGATAACGTACCCGACAGCAGTGATGCATGTGCGGACACTCCGCCGGGATACCTGGTTGATGAGTCAGGCTGCGCCATTTTGGATTCGATTTTTAACTCCCGCACTCTAAACGTGCGCTTCTCCGAATCCGGCCGCGGAATCGACTTCAGGTCATTGCGCGCGCTTGATAATATTGCCCAGGCTTTGCGGGACTTCCCCGAGGTTGAGGTTGTGGTAGAAGCTTATACCGACAACACTCTCGGTCAGGAAGAAAGCCAGCAGAAAGCCGAGCTCGAGGCAATGAAAATTAAAAGTTATCTGGTGGAAAGAAGGATCGGCGGGGAGAGAATCGAGGCTGTGGGTATGGGCGCCACCGATTTCATCGATACCAATACGACCGCCGAGGGCCGCGCCGACAATCATCGTATCGTGATCGAATTCAAGTACTGATCTACCGTTTGCCTTTCTCCAGAAGTTCTTCGGCCTGCTTCAATGACAATTCCGTGATCTTTTCACCCGAAATCATCCGTCCCAGTTCCTCTTTGCGCTGTTTCAGGGTGAGCTTTTTGATTTGAGTTATCATACGGCCATTCGATTTTTCCTTGAAAACAAGATAATGATTTTCGCCGAATGCGGCGATTTGCTGGAGATGAGTTATTACCAGCACCTGATGTCTTTTCGAAAGATCCTGCAAACTCCTGCCGACTGCCGAGGCGGTCTTGCCGCCGATACCGGAATCGATCTCATCGAATATCAAACAACTGCTTTTGTTTTTGCCCGAGACGATGGTCTTGATTGCCAGAAGTACACGCGACAACTCACCGCCCGAAGCAATCTTCGCCAGCGGTTTTTTCTCCTCGCCTGGGTTGGGTGAAAACAAAAACTCGACAATATCATATCCTTCCGGTCCCAATGCCAGGATTGTGCCGTCTTTTTCATACTCACCACTTGAAGACTCGTTAGAGCTTATCTTGACCTCGAATTCAACCTTGCCCATCAGAAGATTGGCAAGCTCCTTTTCCACTTTCTTAGAAAGCTTCGGCGCAGATTTATATCTGGCAGTAGAAAGCCTGTCAGCCAGAGACCAAAGCTGGTCCAGGCTTTTTTCAACAACCTCCTCAAGTTCCGAGAGCTGGTCCGAGCTGTCCTGAAAGGAATCCTTTGCCTTCCCGATTTCCTCCCTGTATCTGAAAAGCTCTTCCAGCGATCCGCCGTATTTCTTCTTGAGATTATAATATGTGTCCAGGCGTTCCTCAACCTCGGACAGGCGCTGAGGATCATGCTCGATCTCCTGCGAACGGCTTTCCAGCGTGCGTCCCGCCTCTTGCAGGTTGAACAGGCTGCTTTTAATTGATTTCAATGTTTCCTCGAGGCTGTCATCATATTTCTTGAGCGGTTCAAGTACCGACAGAGCATTATTAAGAAGTTCCGTAACAGATCCCTCGCCATGATATATCTGCTCGGAGATGCCGTAGTACGAGGTCCTCAATGTCTCCGCATTCTCCAGAAGCTGGCGTTCGCGGTTCAGCTCATCCTCTTCATCGGAGGACAGTCTGACAGCATCGATCTCCTGTATCTGAAATCGGTACAATTCCATCTTTTCCTTCTCACGTGCGATCTTCCTTCTAAGCTCCGCCAGCTCTGTCTTTGTGTTTTGATAACGCTTATAGAGCTCCCGGTATTTTTCGAGACTTGCATGATTGCCCGCGAAATCATCAAGAAAGCCGATATGATTTGCAGAATCCAGGAGAAGCTGCTGGTGATGCTGCCCCACCAGGTCGACAAGTTCTGCGCCCAGCTTTTTAAGGTCTGCCACAGTAAACATCTGGCCGTTAAGAAAACATCGCGAGGAGGCATTCCTGCGTATCTCACGGCGGATTTCCAAAAACTCGCCGCCGGGATCAATTTCCAACTGCTTAAGTATCGCCGCTGTCTTTTCTGCTGGCTTAAAATAACCCTCTACCACTGCCATCTCACTCCCGGTACGAATCATCTCGGTCTGGGCACGTTCACCTACAAGCAGATTCAAAGCGCCGATTATAATAGATTTGCCGGCCCCGGTTTCGCCCGAAAGGATGTTCATACCGGGAAAAAACTCGACATTAAGATCGGAGACTATGGCAAAGTCGGAGATATGTAATCTCGAAATCATAATTCGTAATTAATAAACAGCCGGGGTATTTCGCAAGGTTTTAGTTTATAAGAGCGACGCAATTAAAAAGCCGGGCTCGGGAGCCCGGCCTGCAAAACTCATGGAAAAAATACCTGAAACCGTCATTCTGAGTGAACGAGGTGAGCGAGAATCTCTGACGAATCAAACAATTTTTCGTTATGCCCTGAATGACAGCAATAACCTATTTATCAAAAATCGAAGGATCGAAATCTATCTGATATAGATCGGGATATGTATTGCCCGGCACGATCAACTGATAAACAACCGACTTGCCGTCAGCAGACCACATCGGAAATGACGCCGCACCTTTCTTGCCCAGATACACAAGCTGGGCCGAGCGGTCGTTTTCGATATCGTAAACATAGACTGTCTGACGTTCTCCCGGAGCCATTTTGGTATATACCAGATACTTGCCATCATGGGAAACCTCCGGGTACAGCTCGGAGGCGGGCGAATTCAGGACAGGCTCTACCGAATAATCGCTTACTGTAAATTTGTAAATATCCGGGTTGGATCGTTCGCCCGAAGGATCCTTGCCGCCGAAGTAAAGCGTTTCATTATCCGGCGCCCAGCTCGGCGAACCGGCCATCATCTTTTTGGGAACGATCTGGCGTGTCCGGCCGGTCGGTATATCCAGCATATACATTCCCGCATCCACAACCCTCAAAAGAGTAAAAATCATCTTCTCGTTGTCATACGACCATTCCAGATACGCGGCATTTAAAAGCATTTTCTCTTCTAATTTATAAAGATTCATGCGGGCCGTATCCATTTCCGGAATATATTCAGTCAAATCCGTCAGTTTGATTAGAGAATCCGGATTTCCGCGCGGCATCGAATAGATATCGCAGACCGTGTAATCCTTGCGCACATGCGCCATGTTCTCGCCGTCCTTTGACCAGGCAATCGAGCCCATTGGCGGGGAATCCTCGAATTCCAGGTCTACAGGCTCGATTTTGCCTGTTTTCGGATCGGCGGTCACGAGCCGCAGATTGACATTCCCGAGATCGTCGGTGAACTGGTAAAACGATATCAGGCCGGTATTTCCAACCGCCTGCGGATACTTGCCGTCCTCGAAGATCAATTTCCCCAGTTTCGCTTCCTGGGCCGACAGGTTGAATGCGAAAATCAATGTGAATGATACCGTTAGAAATAGTAATAGCGCTTTTTTCATGTCTCTCCTCGCGGGTTTATTTTCCGGAATTTACATCATTTTACACTGAAATCAACCTAAAGTTTGCAAATATAATCGGATCGATACGTCTTAAAATGGGCATAAAATGGCTTGACAGAATACCGATAGAGAATATATTGGAAAAACCTCTGGGGCCGTAGTTCAGTTGGGAGAACGCTTGACTGGCAGTCAAGAGGTCAGGGGTTCGACTCCCCTCGGCTCCATAAATTTTGAAAGCTTCCGCAAAAGCCTCTAACTTGCGGAAGCTTTTTGATTTAGGGGGATAATTTAAGCCTTTTGTAAATAGATATTCGCTCTGACGTAAGTCTCAGTCCAAAAAAAAACGACCGGCCGAGCGGCCGGTCTATAGACACCACATCTTATAGGGTAGGTTTAAATGAAAGGGGTAACCATAATATACCATTTCGGACCAAATCGGTCAATTAAAATAATTATAATAAATTCCATTATTCATTGACTTCGACGGCCCTGTATTTAAATTTGTATTTTGGTAATTTTTCATTCCCTGCAAAAAGCAAACTGGTTTTTGAACAAGTGCTTATTGATCCAATAAAGGGAAATATAACCTTCTACCATGAGAGCGGAGACGTATTCGAGGTAGAGGTGATCGATTATAAGGCAAAACTTCATGGCTGAGGCGAAAATCACTTCCGCACATACATCAAATAAAACGGCCTGATCGTGCAGATTACAAGCAATGCCACGAACCACCAGATACTTATCTGCATAATTTGGGGAAATAATTTGACCAGAAT
>WJIM01000237.1 GCA_014730285.1 Candidatus Zixiibacteriota bacterium | reverse complement strand
GTTAAACCCAATGGCGAGGCTGTCTGGGAAGAGCCCCGGATATCATCATTCGGAGTTTATCAGGCCGATACCGAAACCGAAGATGAGGGGAAAACCCAAGCTTTGGAAAAATTGGCCGAAATAATAGTAAACAGGACAGTTCGAAACTGGTAAACATATTTTTTGCAAATAGACTTAATAGAGGAAATATCATGAAGAAAAAGTTTGCACTATCGCTCCTGGTGGCCCTGTCATTTATGATTTTCACAACCGCAAACCTTTCGGCCATAAATTCCAAAGCCGGAACCGCCGCTTATTCATTCCTGAAAATCGGAGTAGGCGCCCGCGCGGTTGCGCTCGGAAATTCATTCGTGGGTATGGCTGATGATGAGTCCGCTATTTATTATAATCCGGCCGGAATGAGCCGTATACCAAACTATGCGCTCTCGACCAGCTATCATAATTATGTGGCCGATATACAGGGCGGATATTTAAGCGCGGTACTGCCATGGGGGGATGGACGCAAGCTCGGTTTTGCCATAAATTATCTCAATTTCGGCGATACGCCCGAGACCAATAATGCCGGCCAGGTGATCGGCGATTTTGGCGGAGGCGACCTGGCCTTTACCGCGGCCTATTCGCAGCCCCTGATGGAACAGCTCTACATGGGAGTAGCCGGTAAGTTTATCTACGAAAGTATCGACTCCTTCACGTCCACCGGCATGGCTCTGGATATCGGGATTCTGTACGAGTTCGAGGACGGCCATACCAGCCTCGGTGCGGTGGCCTCCAATCTGGGATTCCAGCTCTCGGGACTTTCCGAGGAGCACAAGGATCCCCTGCCATTGATGTTCAAGGTCGGTGTGGCGCACAAAATGCACGGCGCGCCGTTGAATATCGTTGCCGACGGCGGCAAATTCTCGGACAACGATTTCTTCGTAGGCGGCGGTGTGGAGTTCGTAGGTATCGAGGCGATTCGTCTGCGTGCCGGTTATAATACCGTGGGCTCCGATTACAAGACCGGCGGCGACAATGAGAACCTGGCCGGGCTGTCGTTCGGGCTGGGACTGAGCATCAATAAGCTGGCATTCGATTACGCCTATGTGCCCTTTGCCGATCTGGGCAATTCGCACCGGATTTATATCGCCAGAAGATGGTAGCGCCGGATTATTGGCCGGGAAAGCATGAAATGTCATTCTGAGGAAGTCCCGCCGGAGGCGAGGACAACCGAAGAATCTATCTCGGATCAAACAGATTTTTCGCTACGCTCAGAATGACTCATCCATACCGTAGGAGGGGCGACATGAAAAAAATATTTCCGATTATAACCGCAGCAATATTTTTAATAGCATTCAGCGCCTGCGAACAGCAGCCCTCGGAGCAGGCACGTGCCAGGGTGCTGGATTTTGTCAAGGCGATCGGTTCGGAGGGTTCGATCGATCTGGATCAATACCTTGCAATCAATGAGCTCGTGCGGGAGAATGCCGAAAGTGTTTATATCTACAATGATTCCCTTTCGATATCGAAGAATATCGATAAATACATGGAATTGTTCGAGCCCAACGGGAAGGTGCGGCGTCTCTGGACACAGAAGCAGATAATCGTGGGCGATTCCGAGGTGCGTGGCGACACCGCCTATGTCGAGGTCTCATTTGTGGACCGTGAAGATAACACCCATTTTTACAATAAGATGGGTCTGAAAAGAACTCAGGATGGCTGGAGAATATTCGCTTTCAAGCTTCTGTAGTCGAGCCGATTGAATAATTTGTCCTCAAGCCCTTATAAAATAGACGTTTTCTGCCGACTGATACTACATAAAGAAACGTAAATCCCCCGTATTTTAAATTATTTATGCTAAGGCGTTAGTATACAAAGAGACATCAGTATTTATAACGTATAACCAGTGTGGCTGAATTGATGATTTTGGAATTGCGGACACCTGATATTTGTCTAAGAAAAATCCTATTTTTCAAAAAGCGGTTGCAAAATGTTAGGATAGGGTTAAGTTTTGCACGTCACAGGGGAAACCTAAGGGAGTCGTGACAATTTATGGAAGCAGGAAGTGTAGTCAGGCTGGAAAAAGGCAATGGCTACGGATTTATACAAACTGAAGACGGCACCGAGGTGTTTTTTCACCAGCGCTGGCTGAGGTATATCAAATTTCGGGATATAAAGGTTGGATCCAAGGTTGTTTTTGACCTCCAGAAGGGACACCGTGGTCTCAAGGCCCTCAACATTCGATTTGCCCCCGACGACGAAAACTTCCTCAAGAACTTCACGCCCCGCGGCCGGAAGTAGCGATCTCTAACTCGAATTAGCTCATTCCTCTTTTTCTTTTCCCAGAAGAATCGGCGGGATATTGGGTATTCCAAAATACGGCGCTATTTTGTTATAGGTTTTTCCAAGCTCCTGAACCTTCTTTGTCCCTTTGGAAACCAACTTTAGAGCTTTATTTATTCGGGAATTCTTATCCGAAAGACTATCGATAAATTCTCCAAGGCGGCTCTTTGTAGCTTCACCTATTTCTTTTTTGCCCTCGGACGAGGCTTTTTCCAGTTCCGCAATTGCCTTTTCCGCCTTATCCAATTCTTTTCTCAGACGCTTCTTCTCTTTTTCATCGTCAAATTCGATTTCGGCCTCGTCAAGAATATCATCCTTGAGATTGCCAAAAAGGCCCTGCACGTTTTTTACATCCTGAGTTACCGTTTGAATCGCGGTCTGCGTGGCTTCCTGCTGCTGGGATTGCTCTTGCTGCATATGCATATCGGGCTTAATCTCCACATGAATTTTGCGATCTTCCATGATTCTTCTATACCTCTCCTCAATTTCTTTATGATCAAATACACTTCCGACTAAATGGGCTATCTCAACATCCTCGGCGCTTTTGCGGCAGTCGATCTCTGTTTTGCCTTTCATCATATAGTTTTCCAGATCGTTATAGGCAAAGAAGTAAGGTGTTTCTGCCGCTGAACACTCTTTGCAGTGACAGGGCACCATTTCCGAATACGGTAGATTTGGGAATGAGCTTTTCTGGATTTTCTTTATCTCCTCCCGGATCAAGGTTAAAAGCTCTTTGCGGCTGTTGGGAGTGCCATTAAGCCTGATCTCGATTATTTTCAACCCCTCTCTTGTGGTCTCCTGTTCAATTACCTGCGCCCTTGCTCCGTCTTTATTGAATACAACACCCTCTTTCCAGACGATGTTATTATCTATATATTCATGCATTCTCACAATCAGGCGGCTTACGATGCCCTTGGGCATAAACGGGTACTGGAATCTGAATTGGAGGTTGTTGGTATTGTCCCAATCGTATTTGGGTCTTTCGCTTGAAAGCAATAGAGGAACGATATATTGATCTACAGTGCCGGAAAGCTTATAACAGAGTTCGAAATTGTCCTTTAGCATTAATTGCAATAGCTTTGGTTTTTCTTCATAATCCAATCCCTTTTCATCCCAGATTTTATCGAAGTCGGATTTATTGATAAAGCCCTTAAGCTTTTCGATCTCTTTGTCTGCAAGGACCGAATAGATCGCATCCACCGTCCAATTGGGATCCAAAAATATTGTGTCACAAAGGTTTTCATCATCACAAAAATGCAGGACAATTCCGAGGAGATGGAAGTACTTTAAAATCAGCATTTGATCGTCAGTATCTTCAATGCCATAATTTTTACAGATATCAAAATACTCGTTGGTTCGGATATGCTTTTTCTCTCTTAGCTTATCCAATTCCTTCCTTATATCAACCCATTTTGCCGGGACTGGCTTTCCGATATGTTCGAGTT
>WJIM01000236.1 GCA_014730285.1 Candidatus Zixiibacteriota bacterium | reverse complement strand
TCCCCCCTGTTGAGACATTGGATTGCCTTCAAAGCTGCGGCGGTAGCATCCTTGGTGGAACGGGAGACATCGCATGGATGCCTGGCACAGCCGGCGGAGTATATACCCTCAATATCCGTATTGCCATTAAGGAATCCATAATCATCATATTTAAGTTCGAAAGACATCTTGATATCGGCCGTATTGGGAACCATACCGGTAGCAAGAACAACCAGGTCGAAATTGTCGTGATGATTTTGTCGGGCGATTGTGTCCTCGACATCGAGGATCAGATTTTTGGTCTCCGGATCCTCATTGATTTTGGCGACCTTGCCCTTGATAAACGAGATATTCTCGTCATCCAGCATATCGTAATAAAATTTTTCCAGACGGCCGATTGTACGGATATCTATGTAGAACACTGTCGCCTTTGAATTTTCGTTTTTCTCGCGAAGAAATCTGACCTGCTTCAAGGAAGCCATACAGCATACTGAGGAGCAGTACGGCAGATGGTTTTCATCACGTGAACCGGCACATTGAACGAAAGCGACATTCTCGGCCTTCTTACCATCGGAGGGACGAATCAACTCCCCGCCCGTGGGACCGTTATTAGCGCCCAGTCGTTCCATCATGACATTGGAAATTACATTCGGAAACTGCTCATATCCAAGATTATCGAGTTTGTTGGCGTCATACGGGCGCCATCCGGTGGCAAAGACAACTGCCCCGGCCTCGATCTCCAGCTCTTCTTCCGGCATATCCAGATCAACAGCGCCCTCCGGCAGAGAATTTTCCAGCACCTTTGCATCTTCACCTGAAAGAGCTTTTTTGTCGATCATATACAGCGACGGATAGGCCGCGTCATGGGGTAGATAAACGGCTTTGGTCTTATCCATACCCATATTGAAATCATTGCTGCGTTCGGAGGTGAGCATATCCAGCACCGAATCATCGATTGGATATTTCCCGGTCACATAGCGGGGCCGGATTTTTATGCGGGCCTTGAAATCTCCGGCCTCTCCGGTTATTTCCTCAACAGTTGCGAGGGTATGGACTTCAATCCTGGGGTTCTGCCTGATCCTGCGCACATTGATCTCGAAACCGCATGTGGGCGGGCACAATTTCGGAAAGTAACGGTAGGTGCGCATAACCCGTCCGCCAAGATATGGCTCCTTTTCCACGAGTATGACCGGGTAACCCACCTCGGCAGCCTCCACCGCGGCGGTCATTCCGGCAATACCACCCCCGATTACAAGGATAGGTTTACTACTGTTATTCATTCTGCCATCTCTGGGTACATGCCGCGACATATTGGAGCGTCTTGGGTGCATGGCCCAGTACCCCGAATGCCGATGTACCGCTTGTTTTTGGTTCGTCTGTTGTTCGCTGGTGTTGTTTAAGCCGGATGTTTAGGCTAGATGTCAAATCTGGTGCAATCTGGGCACATGATTTTCACTAATAATATGGAATTTGTATCTCAGATTGTCAAGAAAAAACACAAAATGTTCAGGCTGTCCGAAAATGAATAGACTGGGAATAAAACAACGACTGAAGTATCAATCAGCAGTCAGGAATATTGTCTCCGTCCATATCACAGGGAGTGTATCCGCCAATAAAGATGAAATTAATGATCAAAACCGCATCGGAGATATTTGTGTATGTATCACAGTTAACATCTCCTGAACGTGAGATAACCGGAGGATCGCCGCCGACAAAGATATAGTTCACGAGATAAACAGCATCGCTCACATTAACCTCAAAATCGTCATTGACATCCCCGCAGATTCTTTGAACTGCAAAAGCGACACTCAAATCGTACTCCGGAATGCACTCCGGGAGAGGCCAGGTATCGACAATCAAATAATACACACCTTCTTCCAGATCCATTTCGATACCGTGCGGTTCGGCGCTGATGCTCGTGCTGGAAGCCAGGCAGTTGTTGTCCGGCGGGCAACTGTCATCCAGAGCAAGGGCAGTATAACCCGTGCCTTTGGGCTGCAACCTGATATTAACATTTCCGGGACGCTCGACCCATAAAGCGTAAATCAAATCATCTCCCCCATCCCAGTTTTCCAGACAGGAATTATCGTAGTCATCCCAATAGCCGCAGGTGGTCCCGGCAGAGTCCCAGTATGGCGCCTGAGATGGCAGATCTATGGAAATCGGCCAGTGGCAGGTCCCCCAATCATCATGAAAGCCCTCATAAATATCAAGCGTAAACTCGGATAGGCAGTCCGGCGCGGGCCAGGTATCGATCATGAGATAATAAGTTCCCGGCTCAAGCGTGACTATAAATGAATGCGGATCATAGTCCGAACTTGTGCTAATTGCAATACAATCATCGGGCTGACTTCCCGAGGGCGGGCAATCGGCTCCAAGCGCCATTCCTGTCCAGGAGGCGCCGTGAGGATCCAGTTTAAACGCGTATGTGCCAAGCATCGCGATTTCTATTTCAAAGAAAATATCCTCTCCACCGTCATAGTAGCCAAGGCAGGTATTATCGGCAAAATTTCCGCGGCCGCAGGTCTGATCGGTGCGGGTATAATCATCCCATGGATTCTCAATCAGTACGTATATAGGAGTATAGCAGTCATTACCCTCAGTTCCGTAACAGATTTGAGACACCAGGAGAATGCATAATGTAAATACTATGTATTTCATCTTTAACTCCCAAAAGGCCGGAAAATATTTTATTTAGAATCAGACTAATTTATTGGCTAGCTTGTCCACCTTTAAAATACAGAATACGCTGCCATTGTCAATTCTAATTTGCGGCTTATTGGGGTTTAAACTACAATTGGAAGCTGGTGGGTAAAAAAAGTGAAATGTATTTATGGATATTAACAGAGATATTCGCTTCGATTTTTGGCAGTTACAGCGTTTAAAAGGAATTCATTATCCAGTATTATCTCTGCGCCATGCTCTCATCTATAATGCGCGGCGTTATAAATATAGTCAGGTCTGTTTTTTCCTTCTGAGTTGAGTGATGCTGAAAAAGCAGACCTATGCCGGGAATCGATCCCAGAAGCGGAAGCTTCTTTACATTTTCGAAAGTGCTCTCGCGTAAAAGGCCGCCCATTACAAGTGTCTCATTATTGTTAACTCGCACCTCGGTAAACATGGAACGATTGGAAGTGATCGGACGTTGATTGTCGGCCGGGCCTGTGTAACCGGTAATTTCCTCGATAATCGGATTTACTTTCAGAGTTATAATGCTGTCCTCGTTTATTCTTCCCGTTACCCGAAGCGTAATACCTACATCAAGTTCCTGAAAGGTCACGATATCCTGAATGACTGCGCCCTCGGTGAAACGGTTCACGGTCTGGATCGGAATTGTGGTCGTCACCGCAATTTCCGCGGGCTTGTTGGAAATAGTCGTGATGTTGGGATCGGAGAGGAGACGTGAATCGCGCCTCTTCATGAGCACGTCCAGCGCAAGCCTGACCTCATTGGCCGAGAATTTACCCCAGACCCAGTCGCCGCCCTCGAGGGGGTACACTCCCAGATGCGTTAGTCCGGTTTCCTCGTCCAGAAGACCGCCCAGCGTCCCGGAATACGATTCGGGCCAGTCGATGCCAAGGTTGTCATCATTGTTAATATTGGTCTCTATCAGCTTAACAGCGATATTAAGCTGCGGAGCGGGACGATCGAGCCGGCCTAAGACCCTCAATATCTCTTTGATGTTATCGCGGCGGTCCGAAATCACCAGGCTGGTGGGAGTGGGTCTCTCGACAACATTTACATCCTCTGAAAGGATTTCCATATGCCCGGCCTTGGAGAGTAGATGCGCGCCCGCAAGTTTGGCCTCGTTGGCTGAGACGTATTTTAAATCGTATATCACAGTTTCGATCTCATCCACCGCCAGAGTTTGATTGTCCTTGATGACGACAACATTTTCACGCAAATACCAGGTCAGGCCGTTGGGATTGAGAATCGCATTCAGCGCTTCCGAAAGCGGAACATCATCCAGTATAAATGACACCTGTCCCAGATTTTCACCGGATATCGAGAAATTAAAACCGTTCTGCCGCGCCAGAAGCCTTACAACATCCTCAATCGGCGATTCCTCAACCGAAAGCGAAATCCGTTTGGAAAGGAATTGTTCATAATCTGATTCCGCCGGAATTGCGGTTGTTGTCGCCAGTATCAAGGCTAATGCAATTAAGCATATCTTTATATCTGAAATCGGTTTTCTCATTTTTATACACCCTCTATATTCAAAATAATCGTTTTCCCGTCTTTGCTGAGTCGCGCGCTCGTTTTGGCGATTTCGATAAGCTTCCAGCCGTTAATTTGGTCGCCTTTGGTTAATGCCTTGCCATTGATCAGCGCCCAGAAATCATCGCCCGACTTCGATATCGCACTTAAACTCAGATTAGTGCTTCCCTTTGAAGATGGCTGAGGTTTGGCGGTCTTTTGTGCAAAGGGATCATCCCCCCAGTCGGCCGTAAAGTCCGGATTTGATATGGAACCCTGACCGGAGACTAATGCTTTCTGGATTTCACCCTCTTCGGGATACGGCCTATCCTCGGGAGAGACATTATCGTTTTGCCTGCGGCCAAAGGGAAAATTGAAAATGCCCCAAATTACCGCTATTACAAAAATGCCGTATACTATTTTTTTTCTCTTTTTCTCGGTCATGATTCAGTCTGCCCTTTCAGATAAACACCCAGCCTGAAATCGAACAGGACTTTGGGATTAAGGCTTGCTTTATATGAAACATCAAGCATGGTGCAGCCGGCGTAAAACACTTCATCTTCAATTTGCTCAATCACTTTGCCAATATCAAGGTACCGTCCAACACCGCTGATATCGAATTCCACCCGGCTTAATCGCCCCTCTCCCAGTGAGATATCTTCATCACGAAGGAGATCGGGCAGCACCGGCACCACATTTATTCTATGTATGCCATGATTCCTTAGCATACCTTCCATCATTTGAATGAAATGTGAGATCGAATCAACCGAACAGATACCGTCCAGGCAGGAATTCATCTCATCCTCAAGCCCTCTCACTTTTTGCGCAAGTATGCCGGCGGAGGCTATCATCTGATTGCTGTTGGCAATCTCCATCTTGAGAGAATGGATATCCTCCTTGTTTCTGGCGATTGATGATGCGCCCGGACCGTATACAAATACATACCAGGCGATAATCAAAATCCCGGCCAATGCAATAACCACATACGATCTTTTTTGAATCAGCTCTTTCATTTAACGCAATTCCATTTCGATTGTGAATTCCACGCGTTTTCCGCCCGTATAGAGTTTTGTATTCTGATTTTTTAAATCGATTTTTTTGAGCCCGGGTATTGCTTTCAAATCCTTTATGAAATCAGCCACGACAACCTCGGGGTATTCATGTGAGGAGGCAAATCCGGACAAAAACACGCCTCTCGATGCACCAATATCCCTGAATATATTCAGATTTGTCAGCCTGATTTCAGGCGGAGTGAGATGCGAAAGCGCTCTCAGAATATCCGCCTCTGGATGAGAATTTCCCCTGAGCGAGCTCAACTGCGTTTGAAATATCGAGGCTTTTTCATTCAGGATGTTGATTCCTTCATAAGCTTTTGAATCCAAAATCGACTGCAAATCGGATTCCATCGAGATTCGAGAGGCCTCTATCATCGAATTTTGATTTGCCTGAAAAAGGCTTAGGGCGAAAAGGGCAATCACCAGAAATGCAATCGTGTAAATAGCATATTTGAACCGCTTGCGTTCCTTGATCTCGGACTGAAATTCTCCGGGAATTAAATTCAGGTCGGAGTTCTTCTTATGAGAAAGGAAACCCGAGGGATATACCAAATTCCTCGGCGCCTCTTGCGGAAGGGCGTCCGTTCCTTTTTCAAACGAAATCGGTACACATTCCAGATCTACCATTCTACCGACATTCTCCGTAGCCGCCGGAAGCAGAGGTTCGGGAAAGGACAGGTAGATTCTGTCTATAGTTCTTTGAGCAAACTGTCCGTGATAGTAATCGAGGCTGTCTGAAATCGTTTGGGCAACCGCCTTGTAATCTATGGAGTCATCATTAATTATGGCGCTGATTCGTTTGCTTTCGGTAATATCGAGATACAGAAGGGATTCCTCAAATCCGCCACCCATATTGCCGGCTTCGAGGCTGTTTTCGCGCAGGAATTCCAGATTATTATTCTGGAAAAAGAGAACCATAAGGTCGGAACCAATCATCCTCACCAGAGCGAAATTGCCCGTACCAGTCTTCTCTTTCCTGCGGGATTTGGTTTTAATCAGGCTTTCCCAGGCGAGCGAGGTGAATGTCATCCAGTTGACCTGAAGTTTGCGCTCCTGAAAATAGTTGAATATCGGCATGAAACTCTTTCTGGATATTGCCGCCGCCTGTATTTCATATTTTTTCGACCCGCCCCATTCATTTACACCGATGATCTTCCATTCGAATATCGCGTTATCCAGGTTAAACGGAAAGACCTTGCGCCCCTCCCATTTGACAACCTGCTCCAGTTCATTTTTGGGCACTACCGGTATTTTATAGCAGCGTAATAGGCCATCAGGAAGGGTAAGGCAAATACTGATAGAGGCCTTTTGTAAATCGTGTTTTTTTATGATTCTGTCGAGATGCGGGTAAAGCCGTGAGGGTTTTACTATATTCTCCTCACTAACCAGCCCGCTGTCGGTAATCTGCATGGAACCGAAGGCGCCTCTGAAAACCGACCAAATTATATGGCTTGGACCGATTTCCAGGGAAAGAGCGGCCTTCTTATAGGAGGCCTTCTTATTTGAAGACAAACTAAAAAAGCCGTATTCTGCAAAATCCGCCTGCGTTTCTACTTTATTTTGTACTGCTTCCATACCATCCAACTAAGTGCTGAAATTTATTACAGAGCCGTCAGATAATTCAATCGTTATATCCTTGCCGCTCATATCGACATTCGAACCGCCGCCCTCAGGAACATCCTTGAATTTATTGAGCCGCAAAGTTATCGAAGGCGCATAAGGCACGACATACTGAGGCGTCGAAAAGCCGACCTGATCATCCGATCCGGCACGCGGGCTGGAATTGTTGAACACGGTCTTCCCGGCCCATTTGATTATCTGGTAGTAAGCCTCGCCGTCGTATGTCACCCTGATCCAGGTCACCACGATGGGCTGATCCGATGTATTCTTGATTTTGAACTGGATATTGCTGTTGCCCGAACCCAGCGCCCTTCCCGAGCCGTCGATGTATTCAAAACTCTCCGAGGCGCCCTCGCCCGACCCCTCATCCGCAGCCCATAATGCTCCTGCAAAGCGCAGGTTGGTTTTGACTTCGGATTTGGGAATTACGGACACGAATGAAATCAGAGTGTCATTGGTTGAGGCATATACGGCCTCGATCGTATGATTTCCAATCGGCACACAGGACTGGAATGAAAAATAGCCCGAGGAATTGGGTGTGAGTACAGAGTCCCTGTATCCACCTGCGCCATTGGGATATCTGAGCTTGACAGAAATCCCATTTGATTCATCTCCTGGTGGATTGCCGACTGCATCGGTAATACGTCCGGATACTGTGTTGGCCGTAAAATCCGTGAGAGAGGGAGTCAGCATAAAATCAATAGTATCCGACTGCATGCCCGTTGATCGTATGTAGTTCCCGCCGGTGTAAAGATAAGCGTAACCCCAGGCATCCTGCTTGAAATCATCCGGGTGATTGGTAAAATCCGAATGAATATACGGCCCTTTCCAGGTGGCATAGCCCGGATTCGAAACCAGTGCATCCAGATTGACCGGCATAGCTCCAACATCCCCGATATAGCCGTAATCGGTACGAACGCCATTGCTGTAAAGCTCCGGGTTGCCGCTTATGGCCATCGACAGATTACGCAGCTCGTTTTTGGTTTCCTCGATACGGGTTGCTTCCAAACCGCTGTCGAGTGATTTCATGGCAATTCCTGCGATGATTCCCAGGATTATAATCACCATTACCACTTCGACGAGAGTAAAACCGCTATTTTTGCTAACATTATTCATCAAAAACTCACAATGATATCCTGTCCCGAGCCTGTCGATTGTATAGTGCGGCTGCCAGGATTATAGGCATAGGACACACCCCAGGCATCTTTCAGATAGTCATCATTATCCGGATCGATGTAAGGACCGTTCCATCCCAGCCCGGATATTTTATTATATTCATCCACTCCGGCGGGCTTAACTGCAAGGTCTTCAAGCCTCGCGGGCGGCGCACCAAGGTTACCTTCGTATCCGATATCGGTGTACTTGCCTCCGGATGCAATCTGAGAATTGCCCACAATTGCGCGCTTCAAGGTTTGCATCTCAGCCATGGTAGCTTCGACTTTCGACTGATGGACGAAATCGGAATATTTTACTGCTACGAATGCCCCGAGTATGCCAAGAACGACAATAATTATTACCAGTTCAACAAGCGTAAAGCCTCTGTCATGAAAGCGCCGGAGTGCTAATGATAGTAGCTTCCTACCAGTCATTTTCGCCAATAGCCTGTGTATTGGCCCAGATTTGTCCGGTGTTTTCATTGTACAGCCATCCACATCTGTTACCGTGCTGCCTGCCGAACTGCCTGTTCGTGAGTCTGATAGAATCCGGGTAACGGTCGTTTCGCTGATAGGGATTTTTCGGGATGCCATTTAAGAAAACCGATCCCGGCCTGATCAGGCTGTCATAGGGCGGATATGTAGCTGAGTCGCCCTTCAAAGCCTGATTGGCGTAATAGATCGAGATTCCACTGCGAAGATTGGCCAGCGCCCCGCGGCATGCGGACTCTTTTGCCTCCGCTGTCAAATCCTGATATTTGGGAATTGCAACTGCCGCAAGGATGCCAAGCACGACAATGATTATTACCAGCTCAATGAGGGTGAAGCCTTTCTGTGACCTTAAAAGCTTCGGCATGTTTCTCCTCCTTATTCAAATTTTAGCGCGGGTTTCCTTATTGGATATTTTCGGCTAAAATCGGGATCTCTGAACCAAAAAGATGGACTATTGGGGTCTAAAAACTTCAATAAGATTCCACATCGGAAGGAATATAGAAAGAGCCAGAAAGAGTACAACCGCACCCAGAAATACAATCAGGAACGGTTCTATAAGTGCGGTCAGCCTTTTTGAGGTATAATCCACTTCACGATCAAAAAATGCAGCCACCTGTTGCAGCATAAATTCCAGCGATCCGGACTCCAAACCGACCTGTATCATGGAAAGCGCCAGGGATGAGAAATGCGGGAGATCCTTCTTTATGCGAACTAAGTCGTTGCCTTCCTGTATATTACGCTTTATCCTGCCAACTTCAGATTCGATCACACGGTTGCCCACAGCCGCACCGACCGTATCCAGGCCTGCTAGAAGAGGGGCTCCCGAACCGTAGAATACTCCCAGAAGATGTGAAAAGCGGGATATGTAGATCTTATTTAAAAGCGGTCCGAAAACCGGAGTTTTCAGAATCAAACTGTCAAAGGACTTCCTGAACTGTTCCACTCTGAAAAGGCGCAATAGAATTGGTACAAACAGGAATATCAAGGCAAGCGGAATATACCAGTAGGTGGTAACCATAACATTTGTTTTTATCAAAATCTGCGTCGGCAGAGGCAGTTCCGCGCCATGCTTGCCGTAGAATTCGGCAAAGCGAGGAACAACGAATGTTACCAATGCGAAAAAGGCCAGTATTACCAGGACTATTACCAGAACCGGATACCTGATAGCGGTTTTTATTTGCTCACGAGTCTCGAAGTCTCGCTCCAGAGCGTCGGATATTCTCTCCAGCACGATATCGAGACGTCCCGAATCCTCAGCCACTTTAATGCTGTTCAGGTATATATCCGAGAACGCATGCGGGTAATGAGAAATCGCTTCCGAGAATGAGTCGCCGCGTTCCAGATCGGTGCGCATCTTATCTGCGATTGAAGCAATTCGGCTGTCATGCTGTTCGGCAATTATCTGAAGCGATCTCGTAAGCGGAATTCCCGATCTGTACAATGCCGAGAGTTTGCGTGTGAATAAAATCAGTTCGGGAAGTGGAAGCTTTTTTTGAAAGAACGATCTCCATCCTCCCGATACCCCTCGTCCCTTCTCCCTGATTTCAATCGGAATCAGATTCTTGGCATCCAAATAATCCTGCACATATACGGGGCTGTCAGCCCGCAGCACGCCAAGCTTCTCGGCGCCGTTTTTATCGCGCGCCTTGTATATAAAGTCAGTGGACATATCAGACCAACTCCCGCATCTCTTCTTTTTGCGTTACTCTGAGAATCTCCCGGTAAGTGGTAATTCCCTCAAGGCCCTTAAGTCTCGCCTGCTCCCAGAGGGTGGACATACCCGCCTCGCGCGCGACATTTTTCATTGAGTTACTGGATTTTTCCGCCAGAATCATCTCGCGCATACGCTCATTGACCGGCAGAAATTCATAAATTCCGGTTCGTCCAAAATAACCGGTTTTGCCGCAGTCCTCGCATCCCTTACCCGCAAACACCTGATCCCCAGGCTCCAAATCCAGAAGCTTCCTGACCGCCTCGGGAATATCATCAGGCTTCTTACATTCCGGGCAAATAGCCCGCACCAGACGCTGTGCCAGAACACCCAAAAGGCATGTCGACAGAAGATACGGTTCGACCTCGAGATCAAGCAGCCGTGCCACCGCACTGGCGGAATCGTT
>WJIM01000235.1 GCA_014730285.1 Candidatus Zixiibacteriota bacterium | reverse complement strand
CAGCTTACTAAAATAGTCTTCAACATTTTTTTCATCTTTTTCTACCAATTCTGCCTGCAGTGCTTTCTCTCTATTAGATAATTGCATTATATACTAATCCCATGCCTTCATCTTCGCTTCAATGACCTCGTACACCTTGGGATTGCAGAGGAATTGGCGGGCGAGGATTTGCACGAATTCCTCGATAATAGAATTCATCTGGCCTTCAGTAACATTGTACATACGGCGCTGGTCTTTGCGGTACCCGGACGTGAACTGCATATATTCGAGTATCTCCCTGCAGGAGAGCCTCTTTTTGAGCTCGTACTCATGATCCACCGAGGGGTATTTACGATGGAACATGCGTATCAGCAGAAAGACAAAAGCATCCTGCAAAGCATTTTTTCTGTGCAGTTCAGCGAAGGTTGTGAAAATCAAGGGGGCGAGATCATCACCGAATCTTTTCATCATATGTTCTCGGCCGTGGGAGAGTCCGCAAAGAAGTATATTCCGGGCCACCTCTTCGCGTTTCATACCAATATGATAAGAAATGATTCCGAAAAAATAAACAAAAAACCTCCCAAATCATTTTGGGAGGTTTTGTATCAGTAAAATACGACCAATTACAATTCAATCAGCGGAACAACCTCGAGTTCACCGTATTTCTCGAGCTGGGATTTTACTTCATCGGCCTTACCCACCACAACGATCAGCATATTATTGGGATCGATATATTCCTGGGCAACTTCCTGAACATCCCCGCGAGTGGTATTGGCAATCGCATCGAGATAGCGGTTGTAATAATCCTCGCCCAGATCATAAAGATAAATAGTCTCCATATAAGTCGCGATTTTATCCGGGGTCTCGAACTGAATAGGGATATAACCGCCGTAGAAATTACGAGTATCATTCAACTCTTTTTCGGTGATCTGTTCCTCACGAATCTTGCGCAACTCCTGATAGATCAGGTCGATTGCTTCGGCTGTGGATTCGTTTTTGGTGAAGGTTTTGACCACAAAAGAGCCTTTGTATTTGCTGTAATCGAAGGCTGAATTAATGCCATAGGTCAGACCGCCCTCTCCCCTGACCTCTTTTGTCAGGCGGGATGCGAATCCGCCGCCGCCCAGGATGTAGTTCATCACCCGGCACGCGAACGCGTCAGGATCCATACGGCTGATTCCCAGATGTCCGATGGCGATATACGACTGGGTGGCGTCAGGCTTGTCGATCAGCACCACCTTTGTATCTGCAACCGGAGGAGGCTCGGGAAGATCCAGCGTGGGCGGAGTGCCCGGCTTCCAGGGACTGAAATGTTTTTCGATTGTACTCAGTACATCATTGGCCTGAACATCCCCGACCACCAGCAGGAAAGCATTATTCGGGATTATATATTTATTGTAATAATCCTTAATATCCGCCTCGGTCATCAGCATGACAGTCTCTTCGGTTCCCATAGAGGTAAAACCATAAGGATGGTCTCCGAAAAGCCTTTTATAAAATTGCTGATCCCGAATCGTAGCCGGATCGGATTTGGACTGCATGATCGCACCCAGAAACTGATCTTTCTGTTTCTCGATTTCCTCTTCCGGAAAAATCGGATTGATCATGATATCCGCAAGGAGTTCTATACCCTTGTCCAGATGTTTGGTAAGCACTTTGCAGGTGGCATAAATCGCATCATCCCCTGCCCCGGCACCCAGGCTTCCACCTATGAAATCTATCTCCTCAGAGACCTCATCAGCGCTGCGGTTCGTAGTCCCCTTGCGTAAGAGACTCGCAGTCAGGTTGGCAATTCCCAGAGTTTCCTCGTTTTCGTACAATTTCCCGCCGGGAACCACCAGCCGCATCGATACCACAGGTACCTCATGCTGCTCTATTACATAAATATCGAAGCCGTTATCCAACTGTTTGTGTTCGATATCGGGAATTTTCATTTCCACAGCCTGCGCAAGCGCCGCAAATGCGAACAGCAGTGCGAGGCTGAAAATTAAAACAGCTCTATATTTCATCTCCAATACCTCCCATTATAATCCAATATTCGGCATAGCGCCGGATGTTTTCGGTACAAGCGTTACCACCGTGCGGTTGGTTTCATCGAAATACTCATTGGCCACGCGCATGATATCGTCCGCGGTGACAGCGAGATACTTATCGAGTTCATCGAACATAAGGCTGTAGTCACCCCTGATAGTTTCGAACCATCCGATTGCATAGGCCTTGTTATCGTTCGATTCGAGCTGATACCATTTCTCGGCCTCAATTTGATTCAAGGCCTTCTGCAAGATATCCTCCGGCACAGGTTCGGTCTTCAGCTTATCGATCTCATCATAAAGAATCTCTTCCGCCTCTTCGGTGCTCTTGTCCGGTCCTTTCATGACTGCAATCAAATAGAACAATCCGGGGTCCTCGAATTCGAACATATCGCCTCCGGCAAAGAGGCATAACTGCTCCTCGTCAACCAGGCGCTTATAAGCCCGGGAGCTTTCGCCCTGGAAGAGGATCTTACCCATTACACGAAGCGGATAGATATCCGGGTGTCCCGCCTCTGCCGCTTTATAGCCGATAAAGACGCCCGGAAGCTGGGCTTCCTTATGTACCTCGGCTCGGCGTTCACCTAATTGTTTCGGCTCCTCTGTTACCGGCCGATAAAGATCGGATGGGCCGGGAGGAATGTCGGCATAATACTTCTCAACAATAGCGATTGCCTCATCCGGATCCACATCACCGACTATTACAGCCGTTGCATTATTGGGCTTATAATAAGTATTCCAGTAATCTCTG
>WJIM01000234.1 GCA_014730285.1 Candidatus Zixiibacteriota bacterium | reverse complement strand
CCCCCCCTTGTGACTTAAACGGCGACGGTTTGCCGGACTGCTGATATTTTGATTTACGCTGAAGAGTAAGATATGGGTGGCACGCCCAAATTATATTTGGGCGTGCTATTTTAATTGGCTGGCCCGGTGTGCCCGCCACAAACTCACTTCGTGGCGGATGTATGGAATGGAAAAGCGCCGACAAAACAAGTTTGTCGGCGGCACACTCACATTATGCATGCGGCCTGCCCAAACAAAGTTTGAGCAGGCCAATCGTCCAATTTCAGACTAACACTTTTTTATCAGCTGTTATTTCATATAGCGCTTGAACCATTTCACGATCCAGTCCAGCCGCGCCAGGCGTCGGTCAGGACGGCCGTGACGCGAAAGACCATGAGGTTCCTCTGGAAAGATCACCATCTCCACCCGCTTTTTCATAACCTTCAATGCCGCAAACAGGTTCTGTCCCTGCTCCAGATTACATCTCAAATCCTTCTCGGAATGAATTATCAGAAGCGGAGTTTTGATATTTTTCGCATAGGTTAAGGGTGAGCATTGCTCATAAACCTCGGGATTTGTCCACGGATAGCCGTCGAATTCGGTGTAAAGATCATACCCCATATCGGAAGAGCCTATAAATGTCTTTAAATCCACCACCGAACGCTGTGTAACTGCCGCTTTGAAACGGTTTGTATGGCCGACTATCCAGTTGGTCATATAGCCGCCGTACGATCCGCCGGTAACACCCATCTTTTTGGGATCGACATTCTTCAGCTTCTCCATATAATCGGCCGCCGCCATGCAGTCCTCATAGTCAATCGAACCCCAGTCGGCTATAATCGAACCGGCAAATGTTTCGCCACGTCCGGCGCCGCCGCGCGGATTGGTATAGAACACTATATATCCCTGCGAAGCGATATGGAGCATTTCGTGGTAGAACGTGAATCCGTACTGAGCACGCGGGCCGCCGTGAATCTCGAGTATCGCGGGATATTTCCTTTTTTTCATATCCGGAGGAGTAACCAGCCATCCCTGCAGATCGAAACCATCATGCCCCTTGAACCAGACAGTACGTATACCCGGCAGCTTGATCTTTTTGAACAACTCCTTGTTTGGATCTTCCAGAAGCTCGGACTTCTTATCGCCCTTAAATGAGGGCGGGAAGATGTTCAATGTAGTGGGATTTTTCAGGTCGGAGACAACTGCCGCAATCAAACCCTTCTTGCCGTTCATGCTGAAGTCTTTGATATGGCATTTCTTGTGCGTTACACGTGTCGGCAGTCCACCCCGCATAGGAGCGTAAAATATATGCGTACTGCCCTCGTCGGAGGAAACAAAATACAGCCGTTTGCCGTCTTTCGACCAAGCCGGTGCAGGCATACCAAAGCCCTCCCCCAGATCGCCGATAGTCCTATCCATAGCGGAACGGTCGAACTTTGGTATCAGATCCTTTGCCGCCGGCTTTCCGCTCAAGCCAACTGTCCAGACATGAAAATTCGTGACACCCCAGGCATCCTTGGGATTAGTATGACCCAAATAGGCTATCTTCTTGCCATCAGGTGAGAATGAGGGCGAAACTATCGGTCCCGCCGGGGTTGGAATTTTGGTCTGCTTTCCGCCCTTGACAGGCATGACAAACAGATCATCGTACATCATATCAAAATCAGGATCTTTGCTTCGATTTGATACAAAGGCAATCTGCTTACCATCGGGCGAGACCGCCGGACTTACTTCATCATATTTGCCTTTGGTCAACTGCTCATCCTTGCCGTCTTCCACCTTGACCTTCCAGATATGAAAGCGGTCTTTGGGAAGATATCCGGCGCCGTCGAGACGGTACCAGAGGCGGGTAATATGGCGATAAAGCGGCGGTTTATTTTTCTCCTTCTCATCCTCGACTTCATGCGAATCGTTGTACCGGAACTGATAGACAATTTCCGAGCCGTCGGGAGTCCATGTCAGTGACGAGAATGAGCCTTCCTTCTCGATCAGTTTTCTCTCGGCGCCGCCCTCAACAGGCATTATATAAATGCCGCTCTTTTTATCGCGAGTGGATACGAAAGCGATATGTTTGCCGTCGGGTGACCATGAGATACCGGTGTCGTTATGATCGCCGAATGTAAACTGACGGGATTCGGCTTTATCCAGATCGTACATGTGGATATTGGTGAAATATTTCTTTTTGTCGTCGGATACTCTTTCCAGCACATAGGCGATTTTTCTTTCATCGGGGGAGATCGCAACCGAATTAATCAGCTTGAAACGGCGTATATCCTCCGCCTCGATATATCTCTTCTTAGACTTGCGACGCGTTCTTCTTTTTGTCTTTTTCTTTGCGGGCATATAATCCTCTTTTGTTAGTTTTATTGACAGAATTCGTTTTCTCTCATTGATATAAGTTCAATCGCAAAGAGCAACTGTTTGTTTCTATAAATTTATCAGTACAAGCGATATAATAATCAATATCACCGCGGCAATTTCTAGCCTGCTGAGCTTTTCCTTGAAGAACAACAGGCCGACCAGATTTATTATCACAATAGTCCCGGCGCTGTAAGCCGGAAAGACCACCGCGGCTGTCATCTTATCCAGAGCCATGATTAAGAAGTAGGACGAGAAAAGATTCGGTATCCCCACTAATATACCGGTCACAAGATCGCGGCGTTTTACCGGCAGCTTCTTTTTTAATGTCGTGATAAGGCTGAATGCAAACGCTATGAGGAAATTTATGAAAAGAAAAAGCGCCCTGTGATCCTGAAAAGCATATTTTTGAAAGACCTTGTTGCTGAACTCGGAAATCCCCCCGAAAAGAAAGAGAAGCAGAAGTGAGAGTCGTATTGCATTTTTCAGAGACTTCTTTTGCGGCCAGTTTACGATCACTATAGAAAACACGGCGATCGTAATTCCCAGCCATTGAATTTGCGTGGGATACTCTTTCCAGAATAAAAGCGAAAGAGTCATCGGCACCAGTATGCCCAGTTTGGCAAATGCGCCGGATAATCCAACCCCGTGGTTGCGTACACTGATCTGATAGTATATGAAAGCCAGGAAGAAAAACGCACCGGCGCTTAAGCCAACTATGACCGCCCAGACAAAGCTTGACTGATTTGAAATAGAAATGACATCACCTGTAATCGATTCCGATATCTGGCCCAAAGCTGCTGGAAGGTCCAGCTTTTCGGGAATCAAAAATTCCTTACCTGCGAGTATGATCCCGCTGGTTACCACCGCGGCAAAATAATTGGCCGTTGTTACGGTATAACGATTCATGCCCGAGGTTTCGCTATGTTTGAAAATCAGTGCAATCGCGGAGCTCGAGCATATTGCCAGAAAGAGAAAGAACATAGTTCTAATTCCGATCCTTCAACCATGTAATGCAGCTTCCCAGGCTATTCCATAAGTCATTTTTGAGTTCCGTCAGATCCTGATCCCGTCGAAGACGGGATTGTGATCCGACGGTTTTTTGTGATAAGATTATCTCATTTATAAAACCGTAGAACTTTCAGTTCACACCCCCGATTTCAGCGGGGGCAGGAACTAACAGAACTACAATAAGTTCATGCTTCTGGTACCATAATCCATCCACAATCAGACTGGTTACAGTATAACAAATTATGCGGCATTTGATTAGTGCATTATTAAATCAGGCTGTTATTCAAATCCTACTATTATAATAGCCTATACTGGAGAGATTGTAATATTTTATCGAACGAAAATACGACAAAAGTGTATATCTTTTTGAGAGAGTGCTAACGGCTTAAATACCCTAAATAAGGAGTTTTTCATGTTTACACGCATGCCGTTTTTGAAAAAGGCCTCTCGAGCCGTAGCACTTTTGATCCTGCCTCTTTTCGTTTTTTCACTTATCCTGGTTTGCAGCGATAATTCAACCAATCCTAACGATGAATATGCACCGACGCTGACTGGCTGTAAAGATTTCAGTACAGGCGCCGCCCTGAGTTCGCAGATCAGCCCGGACCAGGACTGCATCGAGTACGAATTCGAGGACGGTGTACTGCATATCACGCATATCAATGCCGGATTCAACTGCTGTACCGGGGCAGAATTCGATGTTGATATCGAGGGCTCGGTAATTACAGTCGAGGAATCAGACGGCGACAGCACACCCTGCCATTGCCTATGTCTGTTCGACTACGAGTATTTCATACTCAATGTCGATGAGGATGAGTATACGATTAAAGTCGTTGAGCCTTATCTGACCGACGGTGATAGCGAGATGGAATTCACCGTTGACTTCGCTCAGCAAAAATCCGGATCATTCTGCCTTGATAGAACCGAGTACCCCTGGGGTCAAAACATGTGGTCGGGCAATTTGAAGCAGTTCAGTGAATGCGGCGGATTTAATGATTTCGGAGGCGATAACGGCAATGATAATGCAAGCTGCGCGATCTGGCATTACAACGAGAGCGGTACATTGAATATCGTTCACACCAATGCCGTGTTCAACTGCTGTGTTGAAGAACTGACCGCCGAATATACCATTGACGTCGAAACCGGTGAGATCACTATCGCAGAGGATGAAGTACTCTTAAACGGCGGATGTGATTGTATCTGCCCCTATGATTTCGAGCACGAGATATACAACCTCCCTCCCGGCGAATACACAATCAAATTTCTTGAACCGTATCTGAATCCACAGGAAGACAGCCTGATCTTTTCAATCGATCTGGTATCAGAACAAAGCGGCGAATTCTGTGTCGTGCGTGCTATACCGGATGCGCTGTAGTGGCAGGCTTTCGTGATTTTTTAAAAGACAGTAAAATGGGACTGTCATTCTGAGCGCAGCGAAGAATATGTTTGACCCGTGAGAGATTCTTCTGTCGCTACGCTTCCTCAGAATAACAGCAT
>WJIM01000028.1 GCA_014730285.1 Candidatus Zixiibacteriota bacterium | reverse complement strand
GGGGACAGCAAAATACTGCCGGGACTCTTCGATCAATATCGTATGGATGCCAAAAACGTTTTGCATATCATGCGCCGGCAGGCGCTGCATGCCTGGCGACTTGAATTCCGACACCCGCAAACCAACCTGATTCATGCGGTCAAATCGGAGCTGCCGGATGACATAATCAAAGTTCTTTCATATATAAAGGAGATAGATTCAAAACTTTAGCGGTATAATCTATTAGCTATGTCCAATAAGGAAATATACTTAAACGAAGGATATAAACTGGCAAAATGCTGTAATCCCGAACCCGACTGCACTATTAGCGGTTATTATAGCTATAATAACGAAATGGTTGTGCATAGAAGCGAATGCAAAAATCTGGGAAAGGTCGAGAAGGAAAGAATTATAGTTTTAAAGTGGAAGGATATACTTGCGGATGCCCCGGAAACGCCGGATGACGATTTCAACGATCTTAAGAATCTGGATTTCCAGATTCTCAAGCATCATCAGGACTACGGAAACGACTACTCGCTGAAGGTAGCTCGCATGCTTCATAAGCCTAAACAGGATATTTTCGGCAGCCATGCCAAACTAAGAAAGATGAAACTTCTGGAGAGAGTAAAACCTTTGATTATACAATACAGAAAAGGTGTTGTGGACAACAAATGGATCAAACACCGCAACCATACGTATTATGATTTGACCGAAAAGGGTAAGTTGTATTTGAACTACTATCTTGAAAACAAGTAAATAATCGTGAAACAATAATTAACATCTTTGGAGATCAGATGAACGGAAAAACAGGAATCCTGAAGATTGCGGCGGTCTGCCTGTTTGCACTCTTATTTGTATCGCAGGCATCTGCCGCCACCGAAAGCAGGCTTCTCTCCACCATGCAGGAGGAGCTGCTTTACAATTTCGATAAGCTGAAAAATGCTGACACTGTCCCGCTTTATTACCTTTCCTATCAGGTAGTTGAGGAAGAGGAGTATAACATATCCGCGGAACTGGGCGTACTCGACAACGAAGATGATTCGCATGTCCGCAATCTGGATATAATAGCACGGGTGGGATCGTACGAAATGGATAATTCGCGCGAAGTGCCCGGCGCAAACGGCGGGCTTTCGACCGGCGGGGTTGATCTGCCGTTGACGAATAATCCGACCGCACTGAAGATGAAAATCTGGGAGGAAACCGACCGGCGCTATAAAGACGCCCAGAAACAGTATACCAATGTTATCACCGGAACTGCAGTAAAGGTAGAGGCGGAGGACCAGTCGAATGACTTTTCGCGTGAGGAGCCGAATGCTTATATAGGAGAGGTTGCCGAACTGGACTTCAGCCCTGAAACATGGAAAGATAAGCTGGAACGGTACAGCGCAATTTTCGCCAACTATCCCGAAATAGAGAACTCATCTGTCAGCCTCTCGGCCAGAACGCGCAATAATTATTTCGTGAATACTGAGGGCTCAAAGATACAGGACGGCCAGAAATACATCCGCCTTTCGATGATGTGCACCAGCACCGCCGATGACGGTATGGTGTTAAGACGGTTCGAGGGTTTTGATGCGGCCGATTTTGATAATATGCCCGACGACGATACGATAATTGCGACCATAAACAAAATTATTGATGAATTGATTGCCCTAAAATCAGCGCCATTGGCAGAGCCGTATTCCGGACCTGCGATCCTGACCGGCCGTGCCAGCGGGGTCTTCTTCCATGAAATCTTCGGACATCGCATGGAGGGACATCGTCAGAAAAGCGAGTCCGAAGGCAAAACCTTCACCGATAAGGTGGGCAAGAATGTGCTGCCGGAGTTCATCAGCGTATACAGCGATCCGACCCTGAAAACATTCAATGAGATCGATTTGCGCGGTTATTACAAATATGACGATCAGGGTATTGAGGGGCGAAAGGTTGCACTTGTGGACAAGGGTATTCTGAAAACATTTATGCTTTCCAGAACTCCGATCGAGAATTTCCCTCATTCCAACGGGCATGGAAGAAAGCATGCCGGTTTCGCGCCTATAGCTCGCCAGGCAAATCTGATAATAAGCTCTGAAAAGAGCCTGCCGTTTAACGAGTTAAAGCAAATGCTGATAGAGGAATGCAGGCGTCAGGACAAGCCTTACGGACTTATCTTTGAGGACATCTCCGGTGGATTCACATTTACCGGGCGTTTTTTGCCGCAGGCATTCAAAGTGATACCGCTGATGGTGTACAAAGTATATGTTGAAGATGGCCGCGAGGAGCTGATACGAGGGGTCGACATCGTAGGTACTCCACTGACAAGTTTCAGCAAGATTATGATAGCAGGTGATGATCCCGATGTCTTTAACGGCACCTGCGGGGCCGAATCGGGATGGGTGCCGGTTTCGGCTATCTCCCCCAGCCTGCTGCTTTCGGAAATAGAGATCGAGCGCAGCCAGAAGGGCCAGGAACGTCCGCCGCTTCTCCCCTCACCCATAACCAAACAGCAGTAACGGCCGGAGCAAAGGAGTATTAGATGAAATCGATAAAATATAAATTCACGTTAACGATTTTTACATTGGCGGCCCTGCTGATTGGATCGCGGGCGGTATTGAACGCTCAGGATGATCCCTTGATACAGGCGCTTACCGATGAGATGGATCGTTCGGTAACAAGCCTGCATCTGGAAGATGAACAGCCGCCGTACTATCTGGGATATTTGGTAAACCTCGAGGACAATTGCAGAATTCGGGCTGAATACGGCTCTGTCATCGCCTGTGACTGCCAGGAAGCCAATCAGATGTTTCTCGACCTGCGTGTGGGCGATTATGAATTCGACAATACCAATGTCATGACCAGCTTTTTCGGAGTGGGTATGGCGATGGCTAATATCCCGGTTAATATCGCTTATACCCCGCTTCGCAAGGAGGCCTGGCTGCAAATCGACCGCTCCTACAAACGGGCGGTGGAGACAATTGCCAGAAAGAGGGCGATACTTCAATCGGTCATACCGGATGATACCATAGCAGACCTTTCAAAAGCGGAGGTTGTTGTGGATATCAAACCGGATGTATACTCTGAGGTTGACACAACTGAGTGGAAGCGGACAATAGCCGATATGTCTGCGGTCTTTGAAGATTATCCGCAGTTCACACGCTCCTCGGTTCAACTCAATACCAAGACCGAAAACCGCTATGCCCTGAATTCCGAGGGTACCAAAGTCAAACGCGGCCGCCATGTGCACTTTATATTCATCGAGGCCAGCACTCTGGACGACAACGGCGTGCCGGTTTATCAATATGACAGGATGGTTGTGGATGATATAGGTGATTTCCCCTCCCGTCAGGAACTGGTAAAGTGGGCGGATGATTTTGCACATACTGCGGCCGAAATGGTTGGGGCTGAGACAGGAGACACATATATAGGGCCGGTGCTTTTCACACCGCCTGCCAGCGCCCAGCTTTTCACCCAGCTTTTCGTGGACAATATCTCCGATCCCCGCAAACCGTTGACCATGGATAACCGTTTCGACCAGTATCTGGGCGATGCCCGTTTTATTCGCAAACTGAATTTCAGGATAATGCCGGAATTTATTAGCATCGT
>WJIM01000233.1 GCA_014730285.1 Candidatus Zixiibacteriota bacterium | reverse complement strand
GCAGGTTAAGGATATTGTCGAGAAAACCCTGGAAAACGGGGAGATAATCGAAAAGCTCCTTTACAAGAATCCCGAGACCAAAGAGAGAGTGGTCAAGTATCAGGACATAGATTTTTACAAGAAGCAGAAACGCCTGGCGCTGCGTAACCTCGGGCATATCGATCCTGATAATATCGAGGATTATGTCGCCCGGGATGGATACCAGGCGGTCGCCAAAGTGCTGACAACGATGAAGCCGGAGGAGGTGATCGAGGAGGTCAAGCTTTCCGGTATACGCGGACGCGGAGGCGGAGGATTTCCTGCCGGACGCAAATGGGCGACCTGCAGAAATGCCGAATCAGACTTGCGCTACGTTATCTGCAACGGTGATGAGGGCGACCCGGGAGCGTTTATGGACCGCAGTATCATGGAAGGCGATCCGCATTCGGTTCTGGAGGGGATGATAATCTGCTCCTATGCCGTGGGCGCCAGGGATGCATATATCTATGTCCGCGAGGAATACCCGCTGGCTGTGCAGCATCTTTATCAGGCCATTGACGACGCCAAAGAGCACGGCCTTCTGGGCGAGAATATCATGGGCACCGACTTCAGCCTGGATATTCATATCAGCCGAGGCGGCGGTGCGTTTGTATGCGGCGAGTCCTCGGCGCTGATGAAATCCGTTGCCGGTGATGTTGGTGAGCCGCGGGCTAAATATATTCATTCGGTCATCAAAGGACTCTGGGATAAACCCACGGTTTTGAATAATGTCGAGACCTTTGCCAATATCCCTTTGATTATGAATGAGGGCGGTGAATGGTTCAAGTCGATCGGCACTGAAAAATCGACGGGTACAAAGGCCTTCTCGCTGGTCGGAAAAGTCGAAAATACAGGCTTGATCGAGGTGCCGATGGGGATGACACTGCGCGAGATCATATTCGATATCGGCGGTGGAATTAAGGATGACAGGAAGTTCAAAGCGGTGCAGACCGGCGGACCCTCAGGCGGATGTCTTCCCGAGGACAAGCTCGACTTACCGGTTGATTTCGACACTTTGACCAAGGCCGGTTCGATGATGGGTTCGGGCGGCATGATCGTCATGGACGATCATACTTGTATGGTCGATGTCGCTAAATATTTCCTGAAGTTCCTGGTGGACGAGTCCTGTGGAAAGGACGTACCCTGCCGTGAGGGTCTGCATCAGCTTCATGCCCTGGTGGTGAAAGTCACAGAGGGCAAAGCCGCCGAGGCCGACCTTAAGCTGATGGAGCATCTGTCGGAATATATAATCAAGGGTTCACTCTGCGGCCTGGGCAAATCAGGTCCGAATCCGTTTTTGAGCACGGTTAGTTACTTCCGCAATGAGTATCTTGCTCATATTGTGGACAAAAAGTGTCCGGGCGGAGTCTGCCGTGATCTGATCAGGTTCGAGATTAATGATAAATGCACCGGCTGTACGGCATGCATCAAGCCCTGCCCGGTCGATGCCATTACCGGTGAGAAAGATAAACTCCATATATTGGATCAGGAAAAGTGTACACAATGCGGCGCATGCTATGCTGTATGCCAGTTTGACGCTATAGATATAATTTAAGAGAGGTTGATAAGGTGAAGATCCAGATAAACGGAAGATGGTACAAGGCGAGAGAGGGCGAGATGGTTCTCGACGTCCTGCGCCGGGAGGGAATTGAGGTTCCCGCGCTGTGCGCGCATGAGGCAGTTGAACCGTACGGCGCCTGCCGATTATGTATGGTTGAGATCACCCATGAAGACTGGGGCGGCTGGAAAGGTAATGTTACCTCCTGCCTCTATCCGGTCGAAGATAAATTGATTGTACAAACTCACACCGAAGATGTGATCGAACTGCGTAAAATGGTGCTGAACCTGCTTCTGGCGCGTTGTCCGAACACGCCGGAGATTCAGAAGCTGGCAGAGGAATATGGAATCGACATTACCGACTTCGTTCCCCGCGAAGATGCCGACGATTGTATCATGTGCGGTTTGTGTACCCGCGTCTGCACCCAGATGGGATTCAACGCCATCTCGGTTGCCGGTCGGGGATATGACCGCGAGGTGGCCACGCCTTTGAAGGAAGCCCCACCAGATTGTGTGGGCTGTCTGGCCTGTGTGAATATCTGTCCCACCAACCATATTAAGTATCAGGATGTGGGGACGACTCGCGAAATCTGGGGACGTCAGTTCGAACTGGTAAAATGCAAGGAATGCGGCAAAGCCCTGATCACTCGTGAATTCGCGGATTACCTTATAAAGAATCGCGATATACCGGCAGATTATTTCGATGTTTGCGACGATTGCAAGCGCGCCGGTACCGCGAAGAATTTCAAGAAGCTGGTTCACTGGGAAGAAAAGGAAGAGGCTGAGGAGGAGGTATCGGTATGACCAAACGATTCATGGTAAGACCGGCGCTCTGCATCGGATGCCGTACCTGTGAACTGGCCTGTTCCCTGACTCATCAGGAGGGAAAAACTCCCGGCCGTACCCGTATCTATCCTCTGGCGGTGGGCAAAGAAAAATGGGTGCCGGTGGCGTGCCTTCAGTGCGATGATCCGGCCTGCGTGAAATCATGTCTTGTGGATGCATTGAGAATGAACGAGGAGCTGGGATATATCGAGCTTCTGCAGGAAAGATGTATCAAGTGCCGCGCCTGTGTGGCGGCCTGCCCGTTTGGATGCTCGCTCATAGACGAGGAGCAGGAGATTATCGTGAAGTGTGATCTTTGCGAGGGCAATCCGGCCTGCGCGAGATTTTGCCCCACCAAGGCGCTTGAATATAAATAATCTATTTAAATCTTTGCTTTTTACTGCCGGTATCATATCGGCAGTTTTTATTTTTGGGATAAATTCTGTTGTGTTTCGACGATAACTTATTAACTTATAGATTATTCAAGGATATTTGACAGATAGAATTCGGAGGTGATCGGTTTTGAATAAGATTATGCTATTCTCTTTGGCGCTGACTTTTTTATTTGCATCCGCCCATGCACAGGATAAGGAGATTATTGAAGAGCACTACGACAGTTTAACAACAAAGTCCATATATACATACACACCCGATTCGACCGGTCAAAAAATCAAACACGGCCTGTTTGTGGAATGGTATGAGGACGGCATCCGTCATCTGGAAGGCAGCTATGAGCACGGCAGGCTGGATGGCGTGGTTGTCGAGTATCGTTCCGATCTTACTCGCAAATCCGAGACAACTTATGAAGACGGCAAGGTCGTTAAGGAGATCGAATATGACTCACTCGGCCTTTATCCCCACGGCGCTGAGGACAGCATGCAGAGAAAAATCGTAGTAATCAGAGAGGTAGTTCGTACCGGGCATGAAGTTGAAAAAACGGGCTATGCCCGCAGTGGAAATATATTTGTCAATCATGGTCCCGCGACTGTTTGGTACAGTGAGGGTGGAGAGTTGATGGAGAAAGGCAATTTTATGCGTGCCGCTCCGCATGGCCTGATGACCCGATGGAGATTGTCCGGAATAAAAGAGTTCGAGGGGACATTCGTTAAGAGCAACAGGGATGGTATCTGGATTTACTGGGATGAAAACGGCGCGCTCGAAAAGATGGAAATCTACAAGAACGGAACGCTGGTTGACGGCCATAAATTTTAAAAGGATTTGATATGCCTGACAGTCAATCAATCGATACCGTAAAAGCAGTAGTCATTGACACAATCGATAAAGCTGTCGATACAGCGGCCGCCGTGCAGGATACCACGACCGGATTCTTCGAGTCTATCCAGAATATCAATCCAACGGAATTGATAATCGCTCTTGCGGTTGTTTTTGGCGGCCTGATCCTCGGTATTATCCTGGAAATTTTTATTATCCGCGGCCTGCGCCGTCTGGCGAAGAATACCAAATGGGAATGGGATGATGTCCTGATTGGATCTTTCAAACGGGCAATCGTGATCTGGTTTTTTATTATCGGTCTTTATCTTGCCCTGGAGATTACATTATCCTTCAATGAGGTAGTCGAGAATACAATCCAGAAAGTAATAATAGCCCTTTTAATACTCTCGGTAACCATAATTATAGCACGGGCCGCATCCGGTTTCGTGAAGCTGTATTCGCGCAGCTCGGACAGTGGAATACCGGCAACATCATTATTCTCCAACATCGCCAGCCTGATAATTTTAATCGCCGGCTTTGTTATTATTCTCCAGAATCTTGGAATATCGATCACTCCCCTGATAACCGCATTGGGTATCGGTGGTCTGGCGGTGGCGCTGGCATTGCAGGATACGCTCTCGAACCTTTTTGCCGGTTTTCAAATCATAGTCTCGAAACAGGTCCGGGCGGGGGATTTTATCAGCCTGGAAGCGGGGGAAGAGGGCTATGTTACGGATGTCAAATGGCGCAATACAACCATCAGGTCGCTGCGTTCGACGCGGGTATATATCGTTCCCAATAGCAAAGTGGCCTCTTCGATCGTGACCAATTACAGCATGCCCCGCAAGCATATCTGGATCAGGATCTATGTGGGTGTGCATTATGAATCGGATCTGGATCAGGTCGAGAAAGTAGCGATGGAAGTTGCTACGGAGGTAACCAAGGGCTTTTATCCCAAGGATTTTGTATTCAAGCCGGTTGTGAGATTCAAGGAGTTCGGCGATTCAGCCATATCCTTTTCGGCCCGCCTGCCGATCAGGCAGTATATTGACCAGTATAAGATACGAAGTGAGTTTATAAAGCGCCTGCATAAACGTTTCAATGAAGAGAAAATAGAGATTCCGTACCCGATCAGAAATATTTATGTGCGCAGGGAAGGTGATGTTGGGCAAGCCGATGAGGAATAACATCTTATGATCCCGCCATCAAATCCTCGGCGATTGCTGCTAAATTATAAAATAACTTGACGAATTAAAAATTGAATCGGATATTAAAAAGCTTTGTACAAGAGTAGTTAGTGGAACATGTGTTCCAGCTTTTCGTTCTCTAAGCTGAGCATAGAATGGTTGAAAAGAATGGGTTTTTCCGATAAATCAAAACTGACTGTTGAGCGCAAAAATCAGCACTTGCAGATTGTGATGGAAAGTGATGTAGTGCATCAGGATTCCACCATGCTGGAAGAAGTGCATCTTCTTCATAACGCCCTTCCCGAATTGAATCTGGATGATATCGAACTCGAGACGGAGTTTTTCGGAAAAAAGCTCAAAGCACCGTTAATGATTACCAGCATGACCGGTGGGGCAGATTTTGCGGAAAAACTGAACTTTGGCTTAGCCGAGGCGGCTGAGATGCATGGTATCGCCTTTGCAGTCGGCAGCCAGAGAGTGATGCTGCGTCATCCCGAGGTCTCCAGCCATTTTGCCGTTAGGAATGCCATTCCCAACGGCGTTCTTTTGGGCAATATCGGTGCGGTGCAGTTGGAGGAGTATCCTCTCGGTAAAATCGTCGGATTGGTTGAGCAGATCGAGGCTGACGGCATCTGTGTGCATCTGAATCCCGGACAGGAATTGATGCAGGCCGAGGGACATCGCAATTTCAGAGGTATACTGGAACGAATAGCCCGTCTGGTGGAGCTTCTCGATGGCAATGTTCTTGTCAAGGAAACCGGGGCGGGGATTTCGCCACAGGTTCTTGAAAGGCTGGCCTCCATAGGGGTGCGCTATATCGATATCTCCGGCGCCGGAGGAACCTCCTGGACAAAAGTGGAATCTTACAGGGCTCAGTCGAAAATTTTACGCAGTGCGGGAAAAACATTTTCCAATTGGGGAGTTCCGACTGCGTATAGTCTTATTAACGCCCGGAAATCCATTTCCGATGATGTTTGCCTCATCGGCTCGGGCGGTATAGAAAACGGCCTCGATTCGGCTCGTGCAAT
>WJIM01000232.1 GCA_014730285.1 Candidatus Zixiibacteriota bacterium | reverse complement strand
TGTCCCAACTGTAGATGCGGTGCAGGCCGTCTTCGCCGACCGAGGCCCAGGACAGCACATGCCCGTCGCTGGTCCAGATGGGGTGCTTGGCGCGGTCCTCGCCGGTCACATCGAGGAGGGTGAGGCGGTCCTCGCCGCTCTTATCCAGGTCGGCCAGCCAGATTTGCTCGCGCCCGCCGCGCGTCGAGACGAAAGCGATCATCCGTCCCGCCGGCGACCAGACCGGGGCAGAATCCGCCGCCCGGTTCTCGGTCAGGCGGATGGGATCGGCGCCTGGTTTCGCTTCCTGGATGGTGATCTCCAGGTCGGTTTCGTAATAGCGCTCGTAGGCGATCCACAGCCCGTCGGGCGACCAGGTCGGGGCAGCCTTGTAGCCGGGCTCGTCGGTCAAGGCGGTGATCTCCCCGCTGTCGAGTTCCCAGGCGTAAATTTGCCACTGGCCGCTCCGGTTGGAGGCGAAGGCCAGCTTGGTCCCATCGGGGCTGAGGGCGGAGGTGGTATCGTCCCATGAGCCGGAGGTCAATTGTGTCAGGCGAATGGGCTCGGTCGCGGCGGTCAAGGGGCGGTAGGCATACAAATGGGTATCCAGCCCCTCTTGCATGGCCAGGATCAGGAAACCGGATTCCAGCGAGGGAGTCGCCGCCGCGGGAGAGAGCGCGACAGCTTGTGATGCCGTCACCGTGGCGGATGGCGTCGCCGTGGCGGTCATCTCCGGGGAGGGCGCGCCCGTTTCCGTCGCGGCGGATTCCCAGGGCAGCGCGAAGGGCAAATCCACGCGGGCGCGCAAAAGCGGCCAAGCCAGGACGAGCAGAAGGATCAGGTTGGCCGTCAGGATGAGAATGAAACTCAGGGGGGTGAGGGTGATTCGCCTCGGTCGAGGCTCGCCATTGCCCGTGGGAGTGTCCATGCCGTGATTCTAACGCAGAGGGGCAGAGGCGGGAAGGGGGTTATAGCAGATTAGACAATAATTGAATGACAATCTTGATAGTTGTGCTTCTTGAGCAACTTGTCCTTAAAATCTAATGTTTCTCACCAGTGATTCCCCAAATTAATCGATTTATTGGATCGGGGTTATCTACTCGAAAATCCACCCATGTCATTTCGCGGAGAAATAGGGGCAACTTAGGTTTTTTAGGAGCAGTACTTAAGATAACGGGTATGACAGGAATACTTCTATCTACAAATTGACTTAATAGTCCTCTTATTTCCGCTCGTTGCCAAGGCCCTAGTCCGCTCTTACCGACAAATACAGCGGCCGATTTTATTTTTTCAATTTGCTCTTCAATTGAATCTTGCCAGGGCAAACCAGGCTGAAGTTCCCACTCATCTAGCCAGGGATTCATACCACGTCTTTTCAATTCTCTACCAATTTTTTTCACAATTGGTTTATCTTCGCTATTATGGCAAAGAAATACATCATACGCGATATTAGGATTATGCTTCTCAAGCATAATATTTCTTGAACTCTTATTGAAAGCTGCGCTAGTAAAATCTATTTGATCAAATTGTTTTGCAAGTAAGTCATCGTCTGGCTTGATTTCCATCAACAGATGACATATTACATGTACGGAATGATAGCTTTCAAGGATGCTAAGGACATAGTCAAATTTTTCGGCTTTTTTATCCCCAGGTATTTCATCGTAAGAAGATGAAAAAACAACCTCGCCAGGAAATTCTTTTGAAAGTTTCAACAATAGACGATCAAAATGTGAGAAATGGGTGTGTTCGTCTAGTATTTTACATAAAGAAAGCCGATCATATGGTTTTTTCCTAATTATACTTTGTTGGATGCATTTTTCTATTGCTGTTAATAAACCTGAGCGAGTTAAGTTCCGCTTATGTAATACTTCGGTTACACCAAAGGGCAAGAAGGTGTCAAAAATTGGTCCATGAAGGTCTCCTGTTATAACGATGCGAGGCAGAGAAGGATACTCCTTCATAATGGTATCTAATAACTCAAAGCCCATTAAGTCATTAGATAATTCTGGTAAGTTATCAAGATTCATATTTATTGAAACAAGAATAAAATCATGCTTTTTGAGTAGACATTCCGCCTCATCTATAGTTCCTGCAGTAATTAATTGGTAATCAGTGCGTAACAGCATTCTTTTAACCACGTCACGCCATTTTTTTTGGTCATCGATTATTAAGATTTTCTCTACCAATGTCTCGTCTCCAATTATATCTATTTTTCTTTGTTCAAGATTCGGTGAACCAGATTTCGAAAACCCTGTTCATCAAACGTTGAACCTGGGGGTACTTTTAAGATGAATGCATCAACTTGAGATCTGTCTTTTACACTATCAGGATATCCAGTCAGGATAATTGTTTTCGTAGTAGGATGATTATCTCGGATGTAATTCAATAAAGCTAGTCCATCTACGTTGAAAGTATCATTATCTACCATTCTCACATCAAGCACAACTAAATCAAAATATCTCGAATCCAATTTATTTTTTGCATTTTCAAAGCTATCAGCGTCTATTACTTTATACGGATCATTTTTTAATAAAAGGCTTAATACTTTTCGCCAATTTTTTTGATCGTCCACAATTAATATGCTCGCTAAACTTTCGCTGCACATCTATTCCTCCTTATCCATAACTGGGAGACGCACTTCAAAACATGTCCCTTCACCAAGTTGGGTTTCAACTTTTATACTACCTCCAAGATCATTTATGACTGTCTTCGCTCTCCACAAGCCATATCCCCTGCCAGAATCTTTGGTGGAGAAAAATGGCTGAAAAATTTTACTTATGTTCTCCTCTTTAATACCAGGTCCATTATCTTTGAAAGTTAGATTAATCCATTTATTTCCAAAACCATCGGTTGTATTATTAGCTCTAACTTCCAACGTCCCGTCCCCTTTGCATGTGATTGCTTCGACCCCATTGGTTACTATACTTGAAAGCGCACTGATAAGAGACTGGGGTAAAGCTACAATTTTATGTAACTGAGATGATATATCATCAATAACTCTAATTCGACCTCGATATTGAATTTTGATCTGCCGCAACATGGATTGAAGCACAGATGCAACATCCACTTCTTGTTCAATGGGAGTGTCGTTTAATTTTTCTGCGGCACGCAATAAACTATTGGTATCTGATTCGATATCATTCAACAACATCAATACATCTTGATTATAAAATTCGTCTCGATTCAATTCTTCCTTAATCAGGCGCACCCATATTGGAATCGTGCCTGCTAAATTATTCATACGATGAACAAAATCTGAGGCAATTAGTGAGCGGGTCAGAGCTGCCTCAGTTTCGGCAATTCTATTTTGCGCTTTTTCTAACTTTACAACTTTTTCTTCTAATTCCTTATATAATCTAGCATTATCCAATGCAATTGCTGCTTGGCTAGCCATTGATGCCAGTATATCTTTATGGAGTACATCGTAGGCATGTTCTTGATCCAAATCGACGACTGCAATTACTCCCAATACTCTTTCACCTACAATCATAGGCACACCTAACCAAGATGGACTTATCAACCCAACCATTTCAGCGTGTCCAGGTTCGGCGTACCATTCTTCAGCTTCTTGCTTTGTTTTGTGTAAAATCGGTTCCCGTGTGAAGATGATTTCTTCGGTTTTTCCCCGCTTCTCCAGATCTGCTTCACGAGATGGATATTCAACCTGCTCTCCTCCCTCCGTTG
>WJIM01000231.1 GCA_014730285.1 Candidatus Zixiibacteriota bacterium | reverse complement strand
TTCTTATCGACTTTTTTGTCCGCTTCATAATCGGGATACTGATTGACGTAGACAACAGCCGCAATCAGAAATGCTATCGGAATCGAGGCGATTATAGGAGTCCATCCAAGCAGACCGGTCTGAACATAGTAGCTTCCCAGCACCGAAAGAGTGCCGAAATTTAGTCCGATAAAAAGCTCGCCCAAACCGCGGTAGCCGATTTTGACGGGTGTAGCTGTATACAGAAAGCCGGATAAAAATCCGATTACAGCCAGAATCGGAATTGTGTAGCTGTTTTCATAGATGCCCCTTGTCGATAGCCAGAGGTAAAGCCCGCACAAAGCAGCCAGACCGAAGAAAACGAAAGCGCCTTTTATCACCGTGCTCGGAGTCTGAAGCCCGTCCTGTATCACGCGCGATCCGCCAGAGAAAGGAGTGGGCGTTTCATTTATATCATCATCGGTAGTTTTGTGATCGTAATAATCGTTTGCCATGTTAGTCCCGGCTTGCGCGAAACACACACCCAAAAGAGTAACCAGTCCGAGAATAAAATCGAAACGGCCGGTCATCTGCCAGGCCAAAGCGGTGCCGAATATCACAGGCACGGCTGCGGCCGTCAGAAAGGGCAATCGTATGGTAATCATCCATTTCTTAACGAAATTCATCTATAGCTCCATTTCAAAAATGCTTATTTCGTATTCATACGGATATATGACAATTATTGTATTAAATCAAGCATTTTTTATCCCGCATAGGGATCATCATCTCTGTCCTTCTTTTCTGCATCCTTATCCTTTCCCCTCTTCGGCTCTCTTCTGCCGGTCAGGTAAACGATCAGGATCGATAGTTCATAGAGAAGATAAAGCGGTACACCGAGCGCCACCTGCGAAAATATATCGGGCGGGGTTAATATGGCAGACATTAAGAGAATTATAATAGCAGCATATCTTCGCCCTTTGCCCAGCATCTTGGATGTGAGGAGACCAACCCGTCCCAAAAAAAACGAGACCACCGGCAATTCGAATACTATCGCGAATGCCAGCACCATACGAGTGACAAACACGAAATATTCCGAGACCGAAATGAGTGGATCGAGATTCTCTCCCCCGAACTGCATCAAAAACCGCATGGCAATGGGAATCACATAAAAGAGGCAGAATGCACCTCCCCCATAAAAGAAAACCGAGGAGGCAAGAACTATCGGAAAGACAAGCTTGACTTCCTTTTCATAGAGCCCCGGCAGAATGAACATCCAGAGCTGATAAATAAGTATCGGCGCGGCAATCAATACTCCCACCAGAAGCGAAATCTTAATCTGCACCATAAAAGCCTCGGTGGGAGCCATAAAATAGACCTTCTCCACGGGCTTGGAGAGGAAATTCATGATCTGCTCCGAGAAGACAAATGCGGCTATTCCAAAGACAAGAACTGCGGATACCGATTTTATCAGACGCAATCGCAGTTCCTCGAGATGATCGAGGAAGGGCATGTCGCTTAATAGATTTGGACTCACTTATCGCGCTCTTCGATTAAATTCTTCAGCTCTTTATAGAATTCCGATTTATCCTGAAATTTCCGATAGACCGAGGCAAAACGCACATAGGCGACCTCGTCGATATCCTTCAGTTTCTTCATTACGATTTCGCCGATTGCCTCCGAGGACACCTCGGTTTTTCCCAGATCGAGAATTTCATTTTCCACTTCCGTAACCAGATCATCGATCTGCTTAATCGATACGGGGCGTTTGTTGGTGGCAAGTTCGATTCCCTGGCGCAATTTTGTGCGGTCATAAAGCTCACGGGCATTGTTACGTTTTATAACCGAAAGAGACAGATTCTCGACATATTCATAGGTGGTGAACCTGCGTCCGCAGTCAAGGCATTCACGCCGTCTCCTGACCGCCCTCCCGTCCTGAGCGGTGCGGGAATCAACGACCTTGTCCTCCTGATGTCCGCAAAATGGGCATCTCATAAAATCTCTTCGACCTCATCCTTATCGATTGAAATCAAATCGGCGCTTTCGAGATACTCGACCTCGATCCCGGCCTCATCCAGCATCTGCTGCGAAAGCTCATCCGGATATCCCTCAAGCACCTTGATCTTGCAGATTCCGGCGTTTATTATTATCTTCGAGCAGAGCACACAGGGAAACGTTGTGCAATAAATATCGGCGCCTTCTATCGATACCCCGGAGACCGCCGACTGTATTACGGCGTTCTGCTCGGCATGTATAGCCCGGCAGAGTTCATGGCGCTCACCGGACTTTATCTGTAATTTTTCACGCAGACATCCGACTTCAAGGCAATGCGCCAGGTTGCGCGGCGCGCCGTTGTATCCGGTGGCCAGAATGCGTTTATTCTTCACTATCACCGCTCCCACTTTTCTCCTGAGACAGGTGGAGCGAGTGGAGGCAAGCTTTGCAATCGACATAAAATATTGATCCCATCCGGGACGGCCGTCACTATTTGGCATAATCAACCACTACCCTGTCCCCCGGCCTGGCCGAGCATTTGAGCCTGAAATTGCCATTGAAGATAGCCATTTCCAGAAAACCGGAGCTGCCGAAATAAGCTACCGCGGAACCATTACCGGCATCGGAAAAAGTCGATACTATATGGCCGATTTCATCCGGGCCGAAAATCACCACCGGCAGATTCGATGGCTCCTTTTCCATCAAATCATCCATGGCGATATTAGTAATGGCATTCCCGAATCTGTCGAAATAAACGATTTCCCCGATTAGAAGATTTTTGTCGGTTTTGGTCGAGGGAATCTCGAGTTTTTCCAGACCCGAGTGAATTGGTCCAAACTGACCCGGTTCAATCCCCAGAGAGAGATAAGATCCGGCGGGCGCCATCTTATCCCTGCCCTCAAATGTCGAAGGAGTCGGATTCAGAAAATAGTCATAATTCTCCAGAGATATAATCTTACTCACATTCAATTCCCGGGCTGTCAGCCATAGAAGACCGTTATCAGGAGCGATGAAATTATAATTATCAGCCTCTAACAAAAGGATTTTCCTCTCGGAGCCGACGTCCGGATCAACGACATTGATAAAGATCGTTCCCGCCGGAAAAAAAGGATATGAGCGCTTGAGCATTAAAGAAGCCTGCAGTATACCCTGGGGCTCGATATTATGGCTGATATCGATAATATTAGCGTTCGAATTTATGGAAAGAATTACCGCTTTCATCTCCGCCGCATAGCTGTCCTGGCTGCCGAAATCTGTAAGAAGCGCTATCGTGGGCCTTTTATCGGTCATACTTTCACCTTGCTCAATTTAAGAAGATTCAAGCCTGTTTCATCGTCCTTTTCACGCCGGATTTTGATGCCAAAGGTTTGAATCATAATTTCCACAGTTCCCGATACTGTACCGTGCCAGAGATGCCCGGCTATTGCCCTGAATTTATCATCAGATAGTGTGATATGGGCATGAACAATCGGCTCCTTATCAAGATAAGCGATATTGCCGGTCAAGTTAGTGACCTCGAATTCACCCTTGAATTCCTTGTCCTGATATTCGCCTTTGACAGCATCAAAATAACCCAGCTTCAAATCCTCGCAGGCGCCCAAACCGACCATAAAACCGCCCCTGATTTTATATTTTTTTATGAATTTCAAGAGCGAATCCATGACTTCTTCACCTCTTTCGAGCCTGAGAAGATATCCGCCGGCAACTTTTTTGTATAACATAAATCCTCCTTTTTCAAAATCAAACTATGCCATGACTTCCTTCATCCAGTTCAGATAATCCTTGCTGCCGTCCAGAACAGGTACCACCAAAATTTCCGGTACCTCGAAACTGTGCAGTTCGATTATCTCTTTCTTCAAATCCTCGAACTTGCTCCTGAGCGACTTGATTATTATAGAAACTTCGTATGAGGATTCCCGTTTATCCTTCCAGCAATAATGAGAAGTGACCCCCGGAAGTATCGATACACATGCCGCCAGTTTCTTTTCGATCAGAGTCTCGGCGATATGATTAGCTTCAATCTGAGAACCGGCAGATGAAAACACCAATACAAAATCAGAATTGTCCATTGCAAAACCTCGTGCGCTTTATTTCTTGACTTGCCGTCCTAATACCTCTTCCACATCTTTGACCTTACCGGTGATACGGCCCGTATGTCCTTCGCGATCATCGATATTTATGCGAGTGAACACTCGGCTGAAATCCTCTCGCAGCTTCATGTGGCATTTTTTAACCAGATCCATAAGCTCATCCCATTCACCCTCTACCAGGGTACCCAGGGCATGAGTCTGATACGGCAGGCCTGATTTGTCAATTAGATCTATCACCTCTGCCACATATTTGGCCATACTCTCCTGATTGGCCGGATAAGTTGAAAATTCCAACAACATACAAGTCCTCCTTTTTATTTATAATGATCAATCCAGGATTTCCTGATAAAGCGGAAATTCCGAACAGAGTTTGGCTACCCCCTCTTTTACTTCAGCATAGACCTCTTTGTTTTTGCGATTCTGAATCACTCTGTCGATCAGGTCTGCAATTCTGACCATCTCCGGTTCATTCATACCGCGCGAGGTTACAGCCGGTGTACCGATCCTAATTCCGGAAGTCACAAACGGTTTTTCGGGATCGAATGGCACAGTGTTTTTATTTACGGTTATTGAACATTTATCCAGCGATCTTTCAACTTTTTTGCCGGTCAGGCCGGTATCAATGAAGGACATTAGCATCAGATGATTATCGGTCCCGCCAGAAACAAGATTGTATTTCAGTTCGAGGAAACGGTCGGCCATAGCTTTGGCGTTTTTGACTATCTGGGCCTGGTAATCCTTGAATTCGGGCCTGGCGGCCTCTTTCAAGGCTACCGCCTTGGCCGCGATTATATGCATCAACGGCCCGCCCTGAATACCCGGCATGACCATACGGTCCAGATCGGCGGCATATTTTTCCTTGCAGAGGATCATTCCGCCGCGTGGACCGCGCAATGTTTTATGAGTAGTTGTTGTTACGAAATCGGCATGCGGCACCGGCGAGGGATGCAGACCGGCTACTACAAGCCCGGCGATATGCGCCATATCAACCATCACGAGCGCCCCCACCGAATCTGCAATTTCTCTGAATTTCTCAAAGTCGATTATACGAGGATAGGCCGATGCTCCGGCGATTATCATTTTCGGTTTATGCTTCTCGGCCAGTTTGGCCAGCTCGTCATAATCTATCTGCTCGGTTTCCTTGTCCACTGTATAGCCGATGACATTGTAAAAAATGCCGGAGAAATTGATCGGATGGCCGTGGGTCAGGTGGCCGCCGCATGACAGGTCCATACCCAGCACGGTATCTCCCGGCTTGAGCATGGCAAAATAAACGGCCATATTGGCCTGCGAGCCGGAATGCGGCTGGACATTTGCATGCTCGGCGCCGAAAAGTTCTTTGGCACGATCGCGTGCCATATCCTCGGCAACATCAACATATTCGCATCCGCCGTAATAGCGTTTGCCGGGATAGCCCTCGGCGTATTTATTGGTCATCACTCCGCCCGCGGCTTCGAGAATTGCGCGGGAGACGAAATTCTCAGATGCTATTAGCTCGATTTTTTCATTCTGACGTTTGGTTTCATTCACTATCGCTTCATATATTTCAGGATCAGTCTCTTTTAAATAACTCATCGCCATCTCCAATCGTTTTTCCCCGCCGTTCCGCACGACGGCTCGTTAGTATGTAACCGGGAAAAATAAATTATGCTCCATTAAAAAGCAAGCCTGTTTTGAGATTGTGTTGCAATGAATTAAATAACGGGGCGGATTTTGAAACAAAATATATGTGTGTCGCCATGAACCCATTCATGGCGGCCATCCGTCGGGAAAGGGTTCCCGACGGCACATCAACAGTTGTGTCAGTTCCTGATCCCGTCTTTGACGGGATTGAGAACTGACACCCTCCAGATCAGAGGATCCGGCGAACCATTATAATGCGCTGTCAGGAATCCGGTCCTGACAGCCTAAATGCATCTGGAAAGCCGGTTCTATTCCATGATATTATCTGATTTTTGAAGAAAAGCCAATAGAATTGTTATTCGGGAAATATCAAAACACCTGTAAATCGGTTGCTTCCGAAGAAGCCCTGCACACCCCCGGAAAGATTATTTGAATCACTCAAAAGAGCCCTATCCCCATAAACTATGCCGTTTGTGAAGCAAAAGACCGTTATGTAAATAAAATGACCGGATATATTATCCGAATCGATGGTTAAGGTGGTATCCGTCAATGGCGCGGATAGAAATCCCGGTACAACAAATTCCGGAAGAATCTTTTCAATATAAACGGCATATTTGAAACCATCCCCGCCGCTGGTCCAGATAATTTCTAATGGCTCGTCCGGCGCATAGGTGGAATCATTTACAGGGCTGACTATGCTGAATGTGTCGCATAATTGCGTGGTTGCTGTGATAGTTTTGCCGCAAAAATTTGCCGACAATGTAAATGAGTCCTGCAGTTCAGTTTCATCGTCTAAAAATCCGGTGTAGAATCCCCTGTGATGATATCTTTCCAGTTTTTTTCCGTTTACATTGAAACTACTCTCGACGCATTGATCGGGATAAATCAAGTCGGCAAGAACTTTTGCCGTGGCCTCATTACCTCTGGCCCATATTGTGCCATAA
>WJIM01000027.1 GCA_014730285.1 Candidatus Zixiibacteriota bacterium | reverse complement strand
ATGTGGCCGGGCCCTACAGTGCGGTATATTATGCCAGCAAGGCTTATGTGATTCATTTTTCGGAAGCCATTGCCGAGGAAGTTGACGGCTCGGGGGTTTCGGTTACTGTTTTATGCCCCGGCCCGGTCAAAACAGAATTCTTTAAGCGTGCAGAGGTTGAGGGCAAACCTCTGGAGAGCATGTTTCCCCAGGAGGCTTACCAGGTTGCCGAGATTGGCTATAAGGCCTTAATGAAGGGTAAACGGAATATTATCCCAAGCTGGTTCTATAAACTGCTTATCTTCTCGATTCGCCTGGCTCCTCGCAAGATCGCCACAAAAGTCGCCAAAAAGCAGCTTGGCGGCGAATAGTAATATATTGCTGTTTAACAGCTTATAAAAAAATACACACTCCGCCTCAAAAAACACTAAACAAAACAGGATGATTTTAGTATCATATTAATAAACTAAACACAATTTAGACAGGGGAGTGATATTATGACGTCAGTAAATATGCAGACACTGGCAGGAGAGAAAATGGCCTTATCTTCATCCGATGTGGAAAGATTCGAGTCGAGTTTAAAGGGGGACGTAATAAGGTCTTCAGACACCGCTTATGATGAAAGCAGGTCGATCTGGAATGGCATGATCGACCGTAAACCGTCACTAATTGCCAGATGTAAGGACAGAGACGATGTTGTCGCTGCGGTCAATTTCAGCCGCAAACATAATCTGATGACAAGTATTCGTTCCGGGGGACATCATGTGGCCGGAAAATCGATTTGTGACGAAGGCCTGGTGATAGACCTTACACAAATGAACAGTGTTGAGGTTGATCCAGATAAACATATCGCCCGGGTACAGGGCGGCGCAAAACTAGGCGATCTGGACGAAGCTACAAGTCCCTATAACCTGATCGCGCCGATTGGAGTGGTTTCTGAGACCGGCGTAGCCGGACTCACACTCCACGGTGGTTTCGGATGGAATTCGCGCAAACACGGGCTTGCCTCGGATAATTTGATATCGGTTGAGATTGTTACCGCGGACGGCAAAGTAATCCGGGCCAGCAATAGCGAAAACTCGGATCTTTTCTGGGCATTGCGTGGGGGAGGCGGAAATTTTGGTGTGGCAACGGAATTTGAATTCAGACTGCATCCGATTGAATCGGAGGTCTGGCTTTTGTTTACCATTTACCCGCTTTCCGAAGCGAAAAAATGTATGGAATACTTCCGCGATAATATACAGGACACTCCTGAGGAATTCGGCATTATTGAGGTATTCTGGAGCGCACCGGATGCCGACTTCATCCCCGAAGAATACCGCGGAGAACCGGTCCTGGTATCATTGGGATGCTTTACGGGTGATCCGGATGAAGGTGAGAAAGTAATCGCGCCCTTCAGGAAAATAGCCGAGCCAATCGCTGATCTGAGCGAAAAGATGCCATTCAAGGAAATCCAGAAGGTTCTGGATGAGGATTTTCCCAATGGCAGGCATTATTACTGGAAATCGGTTTACATTAATGAAGTCAACGATAATATAATCGAACGCATAACGGAGCATGCAAAAAAAAGGCCCTCGCCTCTGTCCTCAGTCGATGTCTGGGCTCTGGGCGGCAAGGTCAATCGTGTCGATCCCGAGAGTACGGCATTTTATCAGCGAAATGCGCCGTACATGATTGGAATCGAGGCCAACTGGAACGATCCCGACGATTCCGAGGCCAATATTCAATGGGCGCGGGATATCCATGATGAGTTCAAGAATGATCTCGATGCCGGACTCTATCTCAACTTCCCCGGTTTCGCCGAGGAGGGTGAGGAGATGCTGGCCAAGACCTACGGTCCCAATTATCGGAGACTGAAAGATATCAAAACCAAATACGATCCCGACAATTTCTTCCGCGGTTTTATGAATCTTTCGGGCAACGGCAGTAAATAGTTGATAAAATGACAAAATACAAATGGGCGGCAGGATAGATTTTTACCTGCCGCCCACTAATTTTTATGTGCTCATTTATTTCTTCGAGGTCGGAGTGATCACATCAGCCGAATAGCCAGAGTCCTTGACCGCCGTAATCAGCGCCTCGTCATTGGGGCCGCTGCCCTCGAACGTAATCGTGGCCTCGTCAATATCGAAGTCCACCAGAGCCGAATCGACCCCGTCGACCTTTTCCAGCGAATTCTTGACAGTTTGAGCACATTCGGCACACTTCATGCCGGTAATCTTCAGACGTTTCATCTCTATCCCACCTTTCTTGAATTCGATTTATTACAAATCCTGCGCGGCGTATGTCCTCATACGCCGCGAAATTTCAAAAATAGTCTATTTGTCCCGGGGTGTTAGCTCAGAAACAATCTCTGCTCCGTACCCGGCCTTTTCCACTGCTTTAATCAGGGCTTCCTCGGAAGGCTTTTTGTCTTTGTAATGGACAACCGCTGAATCGGTTTCAAAATAGACAACAGCGGTATCGACACCCTCAACCGTCTGTAATGCCTTGGTCACATTCTCCACACAGTGATTACATGTCATGCCCTCGATCTTGAAATCAATTACCGTCTCCTCGGTTTTACCCTCGGAACAGGAAATTAAACAAGCAACTGCCATAAAAACAGACGCCCCGATTAAAATAGCCGTCTTCATTTTCATCTGCCATCCTTTCCTTTTACAACAACAATTCTATTACCGAAATGTTCAATATGCATGCGCTCAGTGAAAAGCCAAGCGATTACACATCAACACAATAATAATAGATATTTGCCTTGAGTTCCGCTAAAAAGTTATGGAAACCATTAAGGCCGACCTTCGTATTAAATCCTATTGAGGGAACGCATAAAATGAATTTGCATTATTAGAATATATCGAATCATCTTTCTATTGACATTTGGAATGCATTTAGAGATTTTAACCCTTTGCTGATTTCAGTTTGGAAATAATTAACCATTATTACCCGTTAAGGAGATTTTAGATGATATCCAGAAGGATGAACGCATGGAGAGCCATTCTCCTCGGACTGGCAGGCCTGTGTCTGGTCGTGAGCATATCATGTTCCGGTGAGAAGCAGGAGGCGGCAGTCCCGCCCACAGCGGAAAAGAAACCGCATGTGGATACGCTTCACGGTGATATCCGTGTGGATGATTACTACTGGCTGCGTGACAAGGAAGATTCCAATGTTATCGCTTACCTCGAAGCCGAAAACGAATATCTCGAGAAAGTTATGGCTCATACCGAGGATTTCCAGGAGGATATGTACGAGGAAATCCTGAGCCGTATCAAGGAAACCGATATCAATGTCCCCTACCGTCTGGGCGATTACTACTACTACTCGCGCACCGAGGAGGGCAAGGATTATCCGATCTACTGCCGCAAGAAGGGCAGCCTGGAGGCCGAGGAGGAGATTTATCTCGACCAGAACGTTTTGGCCAAAAGCTATGACTATATGGATATCGGCCTGATGAAAATCAGTCCCAGCCAGCAGCTTCTGGCCTACACGATCGACACTACCGGATTCGAGAATTTCACCCTGTTCGTGAAGGACCTGGAATCGGGCGACCTTCATCCCGACATAATCAAAAATTGCGGTTATTCGGTGGAATGGGCCAATGATAACCAGACCTTGTTCTATACAATCCGTGACAGCGCCAACCGCCCCTTCAAGCTGTTCCGCCACAAACTCGCCACAGAGCAAGAGAATGACGCGCTGGTGTATCACGAAACCGATGATATGTACTGGATGGGTGTGGGCAAAACCAAGGATGACGAATATTTGATTATGGCAACCGGTACACGCGGCACCGATGAATACTATTTCCTCGACGCCGATAATCCCACCGGAAAGTTCAAAATCGTACATCCCCGTACCCGCGGCCTGGAATATTCTATAGACCATTACAAGGGCACCTGGTACATTGTCACCAATGACAACGCCACAAATTTCAAGCTGATGAAGGCTCCGGTCGAAAATCCCGGCAAGGATAACTGGTCCGAGGTTATCCCGCATCGCGAAGATGTTAAGCTGGATTATATCGATCTGTTCGAGGATCACATGGTGGTCTGGGAACGTGCCGACGGTTTACGCCAGGTGCAGATCAGGAATTTCGGGACAGGCGAAAAGCATTATGTCGAATTCCCCGAGCCGGTATATTCAGTCAGCCCGGGATCAACTCCTGAATTCAAATCCAAAAAGGTGCGTCTGGATTATGTTTCTTTGGTCACACCGCAGTCCGTTTTTGATTACGACATGAATACCAAGGAGATGGAACTCAAGAAACAGCGCGAGGTCCTGGGCGGATACGACAAAACCCAGTATGCATCTGAGCGCGTTTTTGCCACAGGCAATGACGGGGCTAAGATTCCGATCTCGATCATGTACCGCAAGGATAACTTCAAGAAAGACGGTACCAATCCGATGTATTTCTATGTCTACGGCGCCTATGGAAATTCACTCGATCCCTGGTTCTCCTCCAGCCGCCTGAGCCTTCTGAATCGCGGTTTTGCATTCTGTATCGCACACGTTAGAGGAGGCGGTGAGATGGGACGTGAGTGGTATGACTCCGGCAAGAAAATGCAGAAAATCAATACATTCGAGGATGTTATCTCCAGCTCAGAGTATCTGATTGAAGAGAATTATACTTCAGCCGAGAAGCTGGTCTTAGTAGGCGGCTCGGCGGGCGGTACAACTGTCGGCGCGGCCATGAATATGCGTCCCGATCTTTTTGAGGTCGTGATTGCGCATGTTCCCTTTGTCGACATCATCAACACCCTCTTGGATCCTTCTATTCCGCTTACGACTATCGAATGGGAGGAGCTGGGCAATCCGCAGGAGGAAGAGTATTACAAGTACATGCTCAAGTATTCACCCTATGATAATGTCGAGGCCAAAGAGTATCCTGCTATGCTGGTTACCACCGGGCTCAACGACCCCCGTGTAGCCTTCTGGGAACCGGCCAAGTGGGTAGCAAAGATGCGGCAAATGAAGACCGATGACAACCCGCTGCTTTTGAAGACCAATATGGGCGCAGGACATATGGGCGCCTCGGGTCGTTATGATTATCTCAAGGATCTGGCATTTGAGTATGTCTTCATTCTGGACCATTTCGGAATAGACAGTTAGAAATAGCTATATATGCTCTTTCAGTTCCTGTCCCGCTCTTTGAGCGGGATTAGAACTGAAAGTTGAACTTAATTGCAGCGCAGGGTTCTGGCCTCCGATAAAATAGGAGGTTGTGATCCTGCGCTTTTTTTACATGCATTTGCAGCGGTTTCAATCCCCTGGGTGGCACGCCCAAACTCGCTTTGGACGTGTATCTCGACCGAATTTTGTCATCGCGAGGAGAGAAGCGACGTGGAGATCTCCGCTATCATTCTTCAGGCAAACACGGAGATTCCCACGGTCGTCCTCACCTTTGGCGGAACTCCCCCGGAATAACGGCTGAAGGATATTATGATTGCCGCCCGGCTTTTTATTTTTATCTTTCTGGTGGCTGAATCTATTATCCATTTGGGAGGAAATTATGAAAAGGTTATTTATATCTACAACGCTGCTATTTTTGATTGCGGTCCCGTTGACAGCCGGAGAGGTCACATCACACAACGTCACCACCTCCGACGGAGTGCGGATTTACTACGAAACCGAGGGAGAGGGAATACCGATTATCATGATAGCCGGAGGACCCGGCGGCAGCCCCTCCTTCTATAGAGGCACGCATCAACTCTGGCTGCCGTATGGCAAGCTGGTATATGTCCACAATCGGGGACGCGGTAAATCCGAAATACTCGATTCTATTCCCAACGCCTACTCGCCTGAAAAAGATGTGCTCGATATAGATGCTGTCAGAAAAGATCTGGGAGTGGACAAGATCATAGTCTACGGGCACTCCTACGGAAGTATGGTTGCGCTTCTGTATGCCGCCACTCATCCGGAGAATACAATGGCGCTTTTGACCACCGGAGCCTTATCGGGTGAGAAGGATTTTCAGGAGCATAATATCGACGGGGTTAAGTATTTCATGAGACGGCATTATCCCGATGCGTGGGATACGATTTCGACCTTGCATGCCAACGGTTTTCTGACCTCTGACGCGGTGTATGAGAATGTTTTCCCGGACTTGCTTGAAATGTATTACTATCACCCGGAAAATAATGAAAAGATTGTACCGTTTTGGAGTATGTTCAGCGATTCAACATCAGTTGGTTTCAATTATGATGTCTATACTACGATAGTAGGCGATGATCCGGAATGGACTGTCAATGGAACATTGAAGGGTGTGGAGACAGTGGCGCTTCTTAGTGTAGTCGATTGCCCGGCGCTAATTATGACAGGACGCTACGACCGTGTATGTCCCCCGGCGGCGCAAACTGAGATTGTCAAGGCGCTTCCTGATGCCGAGCTTGTGATCTTCGACAAATCCGGCCACCGGCCGTTTATCGAAGAGCCGGTCAAATTCTTCGAAATAACCGGCGAGTTTTTGCGCAAGGTCACCCGCGGGGAATAGAGGCTGGTTCTTCTATATGTCGTTCCAAATGACAGAACGAACCAAGCTGTCATTCAGAGAGAGCACAGCGATTGCAAATCCGGCCACTGACGGACCGAAGAATCTCTCACAAATCAAAAAGATTCTTCATCCGTCGGCAGCCGGATCAAAGACTTCGCTCAGAATGACACTTTTAATGTCAGAATGTGCAATAAAAAAAGGCGGACCTCGGAAGTCCGCCTTCTAATCTATATACGGTAGATTATTGAATCAGGCGACTGGCGTTTTTTTCTTTGAGGCCCTCTTTGTTCCCTCAGATTTTTTCTTCGATCCAGTCTTATTAGTCGAGGCCGATTTCTTCTTAGCGGTACTCGACTTTGCCGTGCTCTTTTTTGTGCTTGATTTTTTCTTTTTCGTGCTCGCTTTGGCAGCGCTCTTTTTGTTAGAAGCTCTTTTCTTAGTAGAACCGGCCTTTGATTTTGATGCGCTCTTTTTTGGTTTTGCCTCGGCCTTTGGCTTTTCGATCTCGGATTTATCCTCCTCCGGATCCAGTGTCATTGCCAGGCCTTTATCTTCTTCCGGCTCTTCCTCGGCTTTGTCTTCAGCAGGTTCAGCTTCCGTTTCTTCCTTATTTTCCTGCGGCTCCTCGGAAGCGGTCTCCTTTTCGGATTCTTCATCCTCAGTTTCTTTGAGAATCAAATCATCCGAGGCCGATTCCTCGAAATTGTCAGCCTCAACCTCGATTCTGCCCTTATCGCGTGTCATTTTGTCCACCTCGAGCAGCAGTTCCTCGAAATTAAGTTTGGTGATATGGGCGTTGGCCTTGAGGAAATTGGCACGCGCTTTCATGCCGATATCGCCGATCGATGAATACACGATAACCGGCGTATCCTTCTGCTCACTGCCGCGAATTGCTACAGTGAGCGCCAGGCCGTCCATACGCGGCATCTCGACATCCGAGATAACCAGGTCGTAAGGCTCCTTCGTTTCCTGGAATTTCTCCCAGCCTTCATGGCCGTCACGAGCCTGCTCGACCTCGAAGCCGACCTCGGAAAGCTCGGTTGCCAGCATATTGCGAATAGCAGGTGAATCCTCGGCCACCAGAATTCTACGTCCCCGGCCCTCGACCTCGGACTTCTCGGCCATCTCATTGGTATCGCGCCTGAGCTGAGGGCAGATATCCAGTATGATATTTTCGTAGTCCAGGAGGAGGATCATCTTATCCTCGCTGGGCTTGACTATGCCGATCACGTATTTCTGATCGAAGCCGTGCATAACGCCGGCCGCATCGATAACATCCTCCCACTTGAAATGATGAATCCAGTCAATTCTATCCACCCAGAAACCGTTCTGCATCTCGAAAAATTCTGTTATAATAACCTTCTCCGGAGGTTTGTCCTCATCACGGGGTATGCCCAGGAAGAATGCCAGGTCGATCAGCGGCACGACATTGCCGCGCTCCTCGAAAACGCCTCGTATAGCGGCATGCGACTCCGGCATCGACATAAACTGATTCATGTGCGACACGATCTTTTTCACCTTGAGAATATTTATGCCAAAAGACATCCCGCACACATTATATTCCAGCACGCGGAGTTCATTGGCTCCGGATTTTAGATAGGAATTAGCCTCGAATCCATCTAAATGTGCCATCTGCTTACCTCTTTATGTTTAATGTAAAACTGAATTCTGCGCCGCCTTCCGGACGGGCTTTGGCCCGGATTTCACCTTTCATGGCGGTCACGGCCATGTGGCAAAAATACAGCCCCAGGCCTACCCCTCTATGTTTGCCCTGCATGCGCAGGCTTAGCTGTTTGTATTTATCGAAAAGATCCGACGGATCGAATCCCTCGAATCCCGGACCGTCATCGAGCACACTCACAATTGCCTTTTTCCCTATTTGGGATACGACAACTTTTATTGTTGAATCAGGCGCTGAATGCCTGAGAGCGTTATACAGAAGATTGTCCATAACTCTCAATACCAGGTCAGTATCTGCTGAGACCGTACACTCCTTCCGCGGGCATTCAAATTCCACATGCACGCCGTTCTCGCGTGCCGAGGGACGGATCAGGTCGATGCTGTTTTTCAGGCTTTCGCATAACGGTATCGGCTCCGGCTTGACAGGAATACCCATCTCGCCTGATTTCGATATAAGCATCAAATCGCCTATAATCGAACGCGCCCTCTCGATTGCGATTCCCCCGCTCTGCACCAGCTCGGAGTGATTCTTATTCGACATATCCAGACGTCCCTGTTCCAGGAGCCTGAGGATAGTCTGCATCACAACCGTGGGACCCTCGAGGTCATGCACGAAAAGGGATATCAAATCCAGAAGCTGGTTAATGTCCCTGCTTTCTGAATCATTTATCCTGGCTATTTTGTAGTCTGATGCGGTTTGCATCGATTATCTGATTCCCCTTTTGAAAAGCCCAAAATAGCTGTTACTTTTATATCTATCGGCAGTTCGCGGGAATATTTAAGAATATCGCGGTTTTGAACTTATTGGGAGGCATTTTGTTTTTAATTTTATATTCAGATTGCATTTTTTGAGAAGCGGGTTATAATAGCCGTTACAAACGGAAACATACAGCATTATGAAAATACTATTTATCGGTGAAATTGTTGGCAAAAAGGGGCTTGATCTTGTATCGAGAGTCCTTCCCGATTTAATCAAGGAAGAAAATCTGGATTTTGTAATCGCCAACGGTAATAAAATCAACAAGGGCTTTTCGATAGTGGCTTCTGAAGCGGATGAGCTTCATGCCGCCGGTGTGGATGTTATCACGCTGGGCGATAACTGCTTCAAGAAAAAGGCGACGGTTGATTTTCTGGAGGATGCCAACGCCGTCCTGCGTCCCATAAACTCATTTTACGGCAATCCCGGTAAGGGCTATATTATTATGGACAGCCGGGAGGGTATCCCGGTATGTGTGGTTTCCGCTTTCGGACGTACCAATTTCAAGAATCCGGTGCTGGATAATCCTTTCCTGGGAATGAAACGCCTTTTAAATCACATCGCCGGAAAATCGAAGATTATAATTATGGATTTCCACTGCAACGCCACCTCCGAGAAACTCTGTATGGGATTTTATATGAGCGGTAAGATAACAGCGGTTGTTGGTACTAATTTCTCGGCCCAGACCTCGGATTTGCGGCTTGATGAAAACGGTACCGCTTATATCACCGATGTCGGCATGGTTGGAAGCAAGTATTCGGTGTGCGGATATGAGCCGCAGAATATTATAGACTCATATCTAAGCGGACTGTTCCCGCGCAAAAGGGTGAAAGAGTCGGATTATATTTTCAACTCGCTGATTATCGAGGTTGATCCTTCAGACGGCCGGGCGACCGATGTGAGAACTCATAATTTCGAGGAGGGTAACGGCTCGGCTAAAAAGTGACCTTGAATCTGCTGTCCTCCTTTTCCTCGTACCTGATCTCATCAACATCCTGCTTTTTCTCTTTGCCCGCATACAGGCGGTTGGGAGCATTAAATACAAGGCCGTCACGTACACCCACATTTTTATAGGCATGAACCACACCCGGAGGGATTGATATCGCCAGTGGAATTTTCTCGCCCGTCTCGATCACCTGGCTTTTACCGCTGGTGGGAGAATCCTCGCGGTTATCCCAGAGCTGGATTTTGAAAACCGAGGGGCCAAAGAAGCAGATATTGTCGGTCTGCTCCTTATGTTCATGGGGACCGCGGATCACTCCCGGACGGGTCATGGAGATATAGGACATAACCGGCATAATAGCCGAATCGATTTCATCTTCACGGAAAAGCTCAATCAGCCATCCGCGCTTATCGGTATTAATCTCAAGCTCCCGGATTATTACGCCGTCTATTTTCGAGACTACGGTTTCTGTGCAATCCATATTCTACCGCTTTCAGCTTTTGCGTTCTTCTTTGATGTACTCGACAATATTTTGCAGATACTCTCCGTAGGAACTGTTTTTCATATCTGCAACAAGCTTATCGATTTGTTTGTCGTCTATGAAACCCTCCCTGAAGGCGATTTCCTCCAGGCATGCTATTTTCAGCCCCTGTCTTTTTTCGATGGTGGCGATAAAATTCGAGGCCGCCAGCATGGAATCGTGAGTGCCTGTATCGAGCCAGGCGGTGCCCCGTCCCAGACGAATCGCCTCGAGCTCTCCCATGTTCAGGTAATTATTGACAATATCGGCAATTTCCAGTTCGCCGCGGCCGGACGGTTTCAACGTCTTAGCCATTTCCACCACGCGGTTGTCGAATACATATAAGCCGGTCATGGCATAGCGCGATTTCGGCTTCTCCGGCTTTTCTTCGATTGATATCGGCCGCCATTCCCTGTCGAACTCGATCACGCCGTATCTCTGCGGATTATTGACATTATACCCGAAAACCATAGCGCCCTTCTCGAATTCTGCCGCTTTCCGTATGAAGTCGGATTTGCCGTGAAATATATTGTCCCCCAAAATCATAGCCACCGAATCATCCCCGATATATTCCTCACCGATCTGAAATGCCTGGGCAATACCTTTGGGATATTCCTGCACGGCATACGAAAGAGTCAGGCCCAGATCAAAGCCGTCCCCGAAAAGCTCCCTGAATCTGGGAATATCCAACGGAGTTGAAATTATCAGGATTTCACGAACACCCATAAGCATCAGGGTGGCGAGAGGATAATAAACCATCGGCTTATCATAAATCGGCAGGAGTTGCTTGGAGCCGACCTTGGTGGCGGGAAAGAGGCGGCTGCCCTTGCCTCCGGCCAGCACTATTCCCTTTTTCAGACTATTTCCCATCTATTTATCTTCCAGCCTTTTTTTGTACCAGGTATTATAATAGGTTTTATACTCTCCGCTGGTACATTTTTCCATCCATTCCCGATTATCAAGATACCATTCAACCGTTTCCATCAACCCCCGTTTAAATTCATACTCCGGTTTCCATCCCAGCTCTTTCTCGATCAGGGAATAATCCATGGCATAGCGCAGGTCATGGCCGGGACGGTCTTCCACGAATTTTATAAGCTTCTCGTGACCGCTTTCACCGGTCAGATCATCCATAATCCGACAGAGCATTTTCACCAGATCGATATTTTTTATCTCATTATCCCCGCCGATATTATAGGTCCTGCCGGTCTGTCCTTTATGGAATACAAGATCGATTGCCTTGCAGTGATCCTTTACAAAAAGCCACTCACGTACATTTTCACCATTGCCGTAAACCGGCAGCGGTTCCTTTTTTAGGGCGTTGTTTATCATTAGCGGGATAATCTTCTCGGGAAATTGATAGGGGCCGTAATTATTTGAGCAGTTTGAGGTTACTACATCAAGACCATAGCTTTTCCAGTACGCCCGCACAAAATGATCGGCCGAGGCCTTGGAGGCGGCATAGGGCGAATTGGGCAAATAACAGCTACTCTCGGTGAATTTCCCCTCATTGCCAAGAGAGCCAAAAACCTCATCGGTAGAAACCTGGTGGAAGCGGAAATCCTTTTTGAAAAGGCTGTGTTTACGGGAAATTTCAAGAAGATTATGAGTACCCATGATATTAGTGCGTAGAAATCTTTCCGAACCCATAATCGAGCGGTCTACATGCGACTCGGCCGCCAGATTAATAAGGCCATCAAATTGGTAAACCTTGAAAAGCTCGCTTACCAGATCGTTGTCTGCAATATCCCCCCGGGCAAAGATATAATTTTCAGCCATTTCAATTGCCTGCAAATTGGAGAGATTACCGGCATAGGTCAGTTTATCGAGATTCACGAAAAGATAATCGGGATATTTGGGTACCATACAATGCAGGAGGTTGGAACCTATGAATCCGGCTCCTCCGGTAATCAAAATCCGCTTTTTGAACTTGTCCAAATCACTCATGATCGGTTGGCCATTTCGTATAATAATAGGTTGTGGAATGATACTCCACTGCTGTTATTTTGTCAAGCTCGACGGCTGTATAGCTTTAGGTTAAGTTCAGATAAATTTTTAAGTGGTTCGGATTAAACAATATCTTGTTTTTTAGCAAAAATACTGTATACTATACGGCGTCGGCATTATCAGGTTGGATGTGACCCTAAACGGGTCTGTTACTTAACCTTATTGTATTCATGGGATTATGAAAACATTAGTGTCGGCTTTTCTATATCTGCTGCTGCAATTTGCTCTATCCCCGGCTGCGATATTGCAGGTCCCCGAGCAGTATGAGACAATAGATCAGGCTGTCCTCGAAGCCATGGAAGGGGATACTGTACTGGCCGCGCCCGGCATTTATCCCGGACATATAGACTTTCGGGGCAAAGCTATCGTTGTCGCCTCCAATTATATCATCGACTCCAGCTTAAACAGCATCACCGGCACGATAATATGCGCTTCCGCAAGGATGCATCCCGATACCGGCACTATTGT